>CAZYDL010000100.1:0-10551 GCA_964646305.1 uncultured Desulfobacula sp.
GACAGTATGCAGTTTTTACTTGAAAAAATGGAAGGAACAAAGGATAATAAAGAGTTTATTGAGTTAATGAATTCATAACATTAGAATTAAAAGATGGCCGATCAGGCATATAAAGGAGTTTGAATAAAGATGAAAAAAGAGATCCATCCAACATACATTAAATCCACTGCATCGTGTGCATGTGGTGCAACCTTTGAAGTTGGTTCCACAAGAGAGAATATTAAAGTTGAAATTTGTTCCAAGTGTCACCCCTTTTTTACAGGGAAACAAAAGCTTGTTGACTCTGCTGGACGAATTGATCGTTTTAAGAAAAAATATGCTGGATTTGATGTAACTAAACTTGTGTGATGATAGCAAAATTAAAAGGTATTGAAGAGAGATTCATCAAGATTGAGCACCTGCTGAGTGACCCTGCTGTTATAAGTGATCAAAAAAAATACCAGGAGTATTTGATTGAACATGGAGAGTTAAATAAAATTGTTCCAAAGTTCAGGGAGTATGAAGGTCTTTTGAATGAACACAAAGAAGCTAAGGAACTTTTAAAGGACTCTGATCCTGAAATACGTGCCATGGCCAAAGAAGAAATTCCCGGGCTTGAAGCTAATATTGAAAAAAAAGAATCTGAACTTAATATCCTTTTAATACCAAAAGATCCAAGAGATGATAAAAACGTTCTCCTTGAGATTCGGGCAGGAACCGGAGGCGAAGAAGCCGGGATATTTGCCGGCGATTTATTTAGAATGTACTCAAGATATGTTGAATCTAAAAACTGGAAAATGGAAATCATTGAGAAAAACAATTCCAGTTCAGGCGGATTCAAGGAGATAGTATCTCTGGTTAACGGCAAAGGTGCTTTCAGCAGTTTTAAATATGAAAGCGGGACACATCGTGTTCAAAGGGTGCCTGAGACAGAAACTCAAGGTCGAGTGCATACTTCTGCTGTTACTGTGGCAGTTCTTCCCGAAGCTGAAGACATTGATATTGATATAAATCCAGCCGACCTTAAGGTGGATGTGTTCAGGGCATCAGGACCTGGAGGGCAATCTGTTAATACAACAGATTCAGCTGTCAGAATTACCCATGTTCCAACCGGTGTAACAGCTACCTGCCAGGACGAAAAATCCCAGCATAAAAACAAAGCTAAAGCCATGGGTGTCTTAAAAGCGCGTATTCTTGATGCTAAAGTCAGGGAGGAAGACGCAAAACGGGCAGCAGAAAGAAAAGGGCAGGTGGGATCAGGAGATCGAAGCGGCAGAATCAGAACCTATAATTACCCCCAGGGCCGAATGACAGATCATCGAATTGGCCTTACGCTCTATAAGCTTGATAATATCATGGAAGGAAATATTCAGGAAATTATTAATGAGCTTCAGACCTATAATCAGGCAGAGGCATTAAAGGCGACAGTCTGACAAGTTTTTTAGAAATAATGCTGTATCCTTCAAGTTTTGAGCTGGTAACACATTACCTTTTTAGCAGCAAATTATTGGAAAAATGAATTCCTGGACAATCATTAAACTCCTTTCCTGGACAGAATCATATTTTAAAGACCATTCCATTGACAGTCCAAGATTAACAGGAGAATTGCTGCTTGCCCATACTCTTGATATAAAACGCCTTGATCTTTATCTCCAGCATGATCGCCCACTTAGTAAAAAAGAGTTATCAAATTTTAAGGCTTTAATTAAAAAAAGAGTAGAAAATCAGCCCCTGGCCTATATTGTTGGTGAAAAAGGTTTTTATGATTCTGATTTTATAGTTACAAGAGATGTCTTAATCCCCAGGCCTGACACTGAAACCATAGTTGAACAGGCAATAAAAGAATTAAAGCAGAACAATAAACCCTGTAAAATACTTGAGCTTGGAACAGGCTCTGGTGCCATCATTATTTCCATTGCATTGAAGATGCCTGATAATTATTATTTTGCCAGCGATTTTTCTTCTGCGGCTCTTGAGGTTGCACAGAAAAATGCTCGGAAAATAGTAAAACATGAAATAAAGTTTTTTGCATCCGACTGGTTTGCAGCATTGCATGAAAAACCTTGTTTTGATTTGATTATTTCAAATCCGCCCTATATCCCTTCCAAAGATATATCAACACTTGCACCTGAAATAAGAAAATTCGAACCAATGCTTGCGTTGGATGGAGGTGAAGACGGGCTTGACAGCTTTAAAACCATATTGAAAGATGCTGACAATTATCTTGTTTCAAGGGGAGTAATTCTGTTTGAAATGGGATTTGACCAGAAGGAAGGGCTCATCAATATTGTAAATAAATATTCACAGTATAAATCCATTAAATTCATAAAAGATCTTGCAGGGCACAATAGAGTGGCTGTGATTAAAAAATTATGATTAACTCAATTTTTCATGGTAAATAGTGAGTTAATCATAATATTTAATGGTCTTTTACCAATGCCCGTCCTTGTTTGCACCATCGGAAAAAACTATATTGCCCTGGTTAAATTTTTTAACAACATCGATAATTTTACCAGCCTGGTCATTTGCAACTTTAACACCTGCTGCTTCAAGTGTTTTAAAGGCATTTGGACCACAGAATCCTGTTAATAGAACCTGGGCATCATTATTACTGATCATGGCAGCAGCCTGGATACCGGCACCTTTAAAAGCATTTTTGTTTGTTGAATTATCAAAGGCTTCAAATTCAAGTGTCTGTGTATCAACTATGATAATATATGCTGCTCTTCCAAATCTTGGATCAAGCTCAGAGTCCAGGGTATTCCCCTGGGATGTAACAGCTATTTTCATCTTAATATCCTCCTTTACAATATATTACATCTATTGTCCACCACCGCCACCGCAAACCTGATCATTTGATATTTGCGGCAGTTTTCCTGCAATAAGATCTTTAACAACCGGTTCTATCTCAGCTCTTTGATCATCATGATAAACATCAATACCCACCTGTCTAAAACCCATCAAAGGCCTCATACCTATACCGCCTACGATAAGGGCATTGACTCTGTTGTCAGATAAAAGATTAACTGGAACCATACATCCACCCTGGACATGCTCCTGGTTTTGAAGGATGGATACCTCTTTTATTTCACCGTTTTCCACGTCAATTAGAGTAAATACGTCACAATGCCCAAAATGACCTGCTCTGGTTCCTTCTAGTCCGCCCTCTCCATTTGAAGGGATTGCAATTTTTCCGTTTTCCATAATTTGTTCACTCCTATAAATGTTGCATTATATTATTTGTCACAGAAGCATTAAACCAGGGCATGGATATAATTTTATTCCATATCTGCTGAATTTCAATGCTGGCCTGTGAGTCTTTGTTGTACTCAAAAATAGTTTTTGCCTGGATCATGGCTTGTGTAAAAGTCTTATCAAAGGCAATTTTACCCACAATCTTAATATTGGTTTCCTGTGCCAGGGTTTCAATTTTTTTTGTTTGATCTAAATTAAGATCAAATTTATTAATCAATACCATTGCAGGTACATTAAAATGCCTGGAGAGCTCTCCCACTCTTCCCATGTCATGGATGCCTGAAACAGTTGGTTCTGCAACAATTAAAATAGCTGTTGCCTGACCAATGGATGCAATAACAGGACATCCAATACCGGGTGGGCCATCTGTAAGAATTAAATTTAAGCCTTTTTTCTGGGCTATCTTTTTTGCTTCCTGCCTTACAAGGGAAACAAGTTTACCTGAATTTTCCTGGGCAATGCCAAGCCTTGCATGGACCATGGGGCCAAGCCTTGTATCTGATATATACCACTGTCCACATATGGTTTCAGGAAAATCAATGGCCTGTTCCGGGCAGAGATCAACACAGACCCCGCATCCTTCACACTCAATGGGATCTACTTGAAAATTATTGTTAACAGCATCAAATTTGCACACTTCAATGCATCTGCCGCATTCAGTACATTTGTCCAGATTAATAATAGCTTCATTGCCGCCTTTGAAATCTGAAATAGTATTAAAATCCGGCTTGAGTATAAGATGTAGGTCTGCTGCATCAACATCACAATCACAAAGCACCATATTTTCGGCAATGGAAGCAAAGGCTGCTGTAATGGTTGTTTTTCCTGTTCCGCCTTTTCCGCTTAGAATAACAAGTTCCTTCATTTGCTCTGTCCTCCTGCGTTTACTAACTGCTCTATCTTGTCAAACAGAACTTGAAATTTTTCTTTATATTCAGGGAGTTTATCAACAATCATTTCTCCTTTGGAATAAATCCGGGCTATTTTTTTATCAAAGGGTATTTCCATGAGTATGGGTATCCCCTCATCCCTGGCATATTTTTTAACCTCATCATTGCCAAGATCTGCCCTGTTTATGACAAGACCGTGGGGAATTTTAAGGATTTTTACGGTTTCAACGGCAAGCTTGAGATCGTGCAGGCCAAAAGGTGTGGGTTCTGTCACAAGGAGGACGAAATCAGCTTTATTCATTGCTGCAATCACAGGGCATGAAGTGCCCGGGGGTGCATCAATAATAGTCACAATATCATTGTCAGTATATGACCTTACTTTTTTAATAATGGGAGGAACCATTACCTGTCCTATGTCCAGCCTGCCGTGGACAAATGAAATATTTCTGGCAATACCCTGTTCAATGTCACCAAGGGATCGTTCTTTTTCAATAATGGCATCTTCAGGGCAGACTTCAAAACATCCGCCACATGAATGACAGAGGTTGTCAAAGATCAGAACATCTTTTTTTAATACAGCTATGGCCCCAAATCTGCAAATATCCATACATTTTTTACAAAAAGTACATTTTTCAAGATTAATTTGCGGCACTGGTGCTATTACAGGTTCTGATTTTTCCATGACCGGGTGTAGAAAAAGGTGGGAATTGGGTTCTTCAACATCACAGTCAAGAAGTTGAACCTTTTGATTAATAGAAATGGCAAGATTGGTGGAAATAGTTGTTTTTCCAGTTCCTCCCTTGCCGCTTGCAATACTGATAATCATCTGTTTGATTCTCCTTTTATGGTACCCTTCTGCTGCTGTATCTGTTCTATCTTGTTAAGATGATCAAGAATATTTTGAGCATCCTGTTTTTCTGGTTTTAAGGAAAGCTGCATTAGAACGCCCAAACCTTCATAGGTTTCGTGAAATTCTTTATGGGGTAATTGACTTAAAACCACACTATTCATCATTGCATTTTTAAAAAGAGCTTCTTCAATAAGTTTTCTACCCGTCATATCAGGCAGATCTTCGCTGATGATGAATAAATCAAATTTTTTATCAGCAAGCTCAGAAATAGCCTCCTGTGCTGAGTCCACCCACTCACAAATAATTTTATTATCTGAAAATTGGGCAGTAAGTTCTTTAAATATAGTTTTATCTTTGCTGGTCAGTAATATGGTAGCCATCTCTTATTTTGTCTCCTTTATTTCTTTTTCATATGTTGGTTTATAGGTTAATGCAAATCATATGCCATGCTGGAATAATAAGCTAATATTGCTTTATAGTTAAGTGATTACACGATGTTATAATAATGATAATATCCTTAAAATATCTGGAGGTAAAGAAATGATCGCAATAATGCGACGATTAGAATCCTCTTGTCCATTACCTGTTTTTAGATTCTAAATCTGCAAGGGCAAGATAGAGTGCTCCCACTGCAAGCTCGGCACAGTGAAAATGGTCTTCTGGAAGGGTTTCTAAAAATTTGTTCACCTTTTCAGGAGAAATTTTCCATGCTGATTCAATGGTCTTCCCCTGGATGAATTTTGCCACTGTATTACTACATGCTGTTGTATTCATGCAGCCCTGGACTTGAAAAGAAGAAGATGAAATTGTATTATTTTTACAGATCAGGAAAAATTCAACTGTGTCTCCGCAGTCTCCTGTTCTTTTGCCATATCCGTCAGGATTTGCTACTCTTTCAATTCTGTCTGTTCTTAGGGCCATTTCTATATATTTTATGGAGTGGGCCTGGAAAAAATCTGTACTATTGTTTAACATAATTTATGTATATTCCATTTGTAGAAATAAATAGTATAGCATGAAACCTTTTAAAATTGAATCAAATTTTCCATTGAGTAAACACATATCATGGAAAGCGTGATACAATATCTGATATTGATGTGTAGCGCAAATGCGACCTTTTTGTGCATGGAAAATTTTCAAGGAGCCTTAATTTTATACTAGATAGTTGACTTAAATATTGAGTTACAATAAGAATGGTTCCATGTAAATTAAAATTTTAAGGAGATTTTAGAAAATGGAATATTATATCCTTGTTGAAATATTTGATTTTTGCGGAGAATTCTGATGTCTGGAGCATTTTATCGAAATTTTGAGCCTGAAGATCTGCCTGTTCCAAATAAGCAGGTTATGCAATTAATTCAATACACTCTCAGGGACGATGCCCAGGTAGATACATTGACAAAAATGATCAGTGTAAATCCTGGATTAACTGCACAGCTTTTAGGACTTGTGAATTCAGCTTTTTTTGGAGTTCGTCATGGAGTTAAAACAATTTCCGATGCTGTGATTGCCATGGGTATGGATAGCCTTAGAAACCTGGTTTTATGTTTTGCAGTAAAAGAGGCTTTGTCAGACAAGAATATCCCTGGGTTTGATATCAATACTTTTTGGGAGGATTCAGTTAGAAGAGCAGTTGCTGCAAAACAGCTTGGATATTTGATAAATGGACCCATTGAAGAAGCCTTTACTGCTGGAATGTTGCAGGATGTGGGATTGTTGATTCTTTTTTCCATGGAGCCTGACAAAGCTGACAGATGGCCATTATTAAGATCAAATCTTCCCAAGAAACGTTATGAAATGGAAGAGGAATTATTCCATGCAACCCATGATGATGTCGGCTCATTATTGGCAAAAAAATGGAATCTGCCAGGATCCTATGTCCTTGCAATTGGTTATCATCATTCTCTGTTTGCCAATAACAAAACCCGAATTTATGGACATGATAAAAAACAGTCTGATCTGGCTGGAATGATGTATTTGTCTGATTTGTGTAATGCTGTTTATACCAGCCATGATAAACCAGAAGCCCTCAACCTCCTTAAAAAAGAGTCAAAAAAACTCTATGGCTTAAGTGTGGATCAAGTTGAATTTCTGTTATCTTTATTGCCGGATCAGGTTGAAGAAACTTCCAATGCATTGAATATTCCCACGGGGCTTCAAATAGATTTTGATCTTATAATGGGTCAGGCCAATAGAAAATTAATAGAAGATAATATAAGTTATCAGGAGTTAACCTGGCAGCTGCAGAATTCATTAAAGCAGCGGGATGAATATGCTGCAAGGCTCGAGGAAGAGCTTGATATAGCACGAGAAATCCAGCAGAGCCTCCAGCCTGATATTGAAAAAATTCACCAGGTTGAGGCATTTAATATTCCTGCCTTTCATCTGTCAGGAGATTTCTATGATTATTTTGCAAAACAAGATGGCACCATATGTTTCTGCCTGGGAGATGTTTCTGGGAAAGGGACATCTGCAGCCTTGCTAATGGCAAAGGCCATATCTCTTTTCAGGTGTCTGAGTAAAGTGGTGGATGATATAAGTACCATTGTTCAATTAATGAATAATGAGCTTTGTGAAACAGCTGTCAGAGGAATGTTTGTAACATTTGTAGGAGGATGGTTAGATCCAAATTCCAATATGATTAGTATTATTAATGTGGGGCACCCGCCGCCATTTTTGATTGGAGATAAGACAATTACGAAAATTGAAGCAGACGATCCTCCTCTGGGTGTGATACCTGGAGCAATACACCAGGCAAAAGAATTTTTTATCCAGGACAGCAGACTATACCTCTATACCGATGGCTTTACAGAAGGCAGGTTAAAAAATACTAATAGTAAAACCCTTGGAAACGAACTGGGGTTAAAAGGTTTTTTGCGCTGGCTTGTTCAATCAAAACAGATGCCCCTTAAAGAGCAGATGGAGTGGATAAAAAAAGAGTGTAGACAACGCCTTGCGCCCCAGTCAGATGACTTGACATTAATGATATTGTCAGGAGAGTAGTTTTTTAACCATTGTGAGTTTATTAAATTTCTGTACAGTCTGGCTGTATTCAACTATATCCATAACCTCTTGTATAATATGAAGCCCAAGTCCTCCTGGTTTGATCTCACTGACATCTCTTTGGTCAATGGAATTAATATCAAATTTGATACCATTATCAATAATTGAGATGGTACAAATATCTGTTTTTAGGCTGATTGTGATTTTAATTTTCTGATTATAGTCATTTTCATAACCATGCTTGATAATATTAGAACAGGCTTCATTTACTGCAAGGGTGATAAGTTGTGATTTCTGTTTTGAAATGCTGGTTTTTGACAAAATGTCTGTCATCAGGCCTCTTACCTGTTTGAGCTCTTCAGGGTGTGATTTTATTGTTAGATTAACAGATTCAGCCATATTAGTACCAGATGTGTTGGCAGATGCCGGTTCTGATGGGTTGTTTGATAAATTAAAAGATGATAATTCCGATGAAAAATCTTGGGTCATATGTCTTTTATCCTTTGCCATACAAAATTTATATAAAGCCCTGCAGGGTTTGTCAATCTTTGTGATTATCGTTGACACAGCAAATCTGGTAAGCTATTTATAAAGATCCATGAATTAATAAATGATATAAAATTATGATCAAAGTAGAAAATCTTGTAAAAAGATATGGCAGTATTACAGCTTCAAATTGTTTGAATTGTAATTTCGAGAAAGGAAAAATAACTGTTATTCTTGGAGGAAGCGGTTCCGGGAAAAGCACTTTATTAAGACAGCTTACAGCCCTTGAAAAACCAGATTCAGGTTCCATCTATTTTGATGGTGTGGATATTACAAGTATGCCCAAAAAGAAAATATATAATTTAAGGAAAAAAATGGGTATGCTTTTTCAGGGTTCTGCTCTTTTTAACTACCTGAATATTTTTGAAAATATTGCATTTCCTCTGCGGGAGCATACAGATATAGCAGACAATATCATTAAAACAATTGTGACAATGAAGCTTGAAATGGTGGGACTGAGAGGCACTGAGCATCTAATGCCTTCTCAGCTATCCGGAGGAATGACCAAAAGGGTAGGGCTTGCCCGTGCCATTGTTATGGACCCTGAAATCATATTTTACGATGAACCAACTTCAGGCCTTGATCCAATTTCAACAGGGGTAATTGATAAACTTATCAAAGATTTGAATCAGGCTTTAAATATAACCTCGGTGGTGGTCTCCCATGATATTGAATCGTGTTTCAGGATTGCAGATAATGTTATTATTCTTTTTTACGGGGATATTATTGCCCAGGGAACCATGGAAGAGATAAAAAACAGTGATGATTTAAGGGTAAAGCAGTTTATCAACGGAGAACCTGAAGGCCCGATCCCTTTTACCCGCACAGATAAAAATTATCTTGATGAAATTTTGTTTGATTAGAGGAGAGTTTTAAATTTTGCAGATTGCAGCATCAATTGGCCGTTCAACTTTATATCGCTTTCAGATCCTTGGAAGGAGCGGTATCTTTTTAATTGTTGCATTTTTTCAGGCATTTTTACCGCCATTCAGGTTTGCAAGGCTTGTCAAAGAGATTGAATTTGTTGGGTCAAAATCAATTTTAATTGTTTTTGTCACAGCTCTTTTTACTGGCATGGTCCTGGGAATTCAGGGCTATTATTCTTTAAGCCAGTTTGGTGCAGAGGCAGCTCTCGGAGTTATGGTTGCCCTTTCAATAATCAGAGAATTAGGACCTGTACTTTGCGCATTGATGGTTACAGGCAGAGCAGGGTCGGCAATTACAGCACAAATTGGAATAATGAAAATAACAGATCAGTTTCCTGCCCTTGAAATGATGGCAATTGATCCCTTGAAATATGTGATCTCTCCTAAAATAATTGCAGGAATTATTTCCCTGCCGCTTTTAACAGCTCTGTTTGATCTTGTCGGTATTGCAGGGGGTTACCTTGTCGGGGTAAAACTGCTTGGAGTCAACGAAGGCGCTTATATCGGTAAAATGGTGACCGCTATCACATTTACAGATATTTACGGTGGGATATTAAAGTCTTTTTGTTTTGGCATTTTGATCACCTGGATATCAACATTTATGGGTTTTACAGCCCAAGCCACCACAGAAGGTGTAAGCCGTGCAACTACCAATGCAGTTGTAATCACTTCACTTTCAATTCTTGTTGTGGATTATATCTTGACATCTTTATTGCTATAGGATTTAAATTATTATCATGTATGGTAAAAAAACAGAAATTTCAGTAGGTATTTTCATGATACTTGGCATTGCATGCCTTGTATATTTGTCTGTTAACCTGGGGGGCGTTGACCTTTTTGGATCTGACTCTTTTATAATTGATGCAAGGTTTGGCTCCATAGAGGGGCTTGAGGTGGCAGCCTCCGTAGAAATTGCCGGTGTACCCGTTGGTAAGGTAAAAAAAATTACTCTGGAAGATAATGAGGCCCTTGTACTAATGGAAATCAAGAATGGAACTCAAATTACAGATGATACAATTGCCTCCATTCGAACAAAAGGAGTGATAGGGGACAAATTTGTCAAACTGTCTCCAGGTGGTTCCGAGGACTTTCTGGGAGATCG
>CAZYDL010000101.1:0-10538 GCA_964646305.1 uncultured Desulfobacula sp.
TACTAAAATAGCTGTTGCCAATATCTATCTTGATATAAATGATGCCCAGAAACTTGCAAAGGAATCTAAACAGGTACAGACTGTTTCACCTTTTGGAACAAAAGATGCAAACATTCTGTTTATCAAGGCAAATCCCAGGCAAATAGAGCCCTTGACCCTTTCAATAAAAAATATTCTTGGAGAAAAAGCAAGTATTGCCACCCAGGCTTCTTTTCTTAAAAGCCTTGGAAGCCTTTTTGCCTTATCAGATAAGTTTTCTTTTGCAACATCCCTTATTGCCCTGATTGTAACTATTTTAATAGTGTTAAAAACCATGGCTGGAAACCTTGCAGAGAGAGCAAATGAAATAGGTGTTCTCAAAGCTGTTGGATGGTCCAATAAAAATGTTGTCAGTCAACTTGCAGGGGAATCAATCATTCAATGTCTCATGGGTGGGATATTTGGCTTGATATTATCTTTTATTGCTGCATTTTTGTTAGAATTTATTCAAGTCAATATTCCCATTCCCTGGGAGATGAGCCCGACTCCTCATTTTCTTCCTGGAGGTGGTGATCCTGTTTTTAAAACATTGCAGCTGCCTGTAACCATATCATGGAGTCTATCTGCCTTTTCCATCCTGTTGTCCGTGGTGGTGGGAGCAGCTGCAAGCGCTCTTTTAAGCAATCACATTTCACAAATTAAACCTTCGGAGGTACTGAGGAATGAATAATATATTAACAGCTTCCAGTCTTAATAAAACTTTTGACAACCTACAGGTGGTAAAAGATGTCTCTTTGACCATAGAAAAAGGGGAATTTGCGTGTCTTGTGGGAAAATCCGGCAGTGGAAAAACCACTCTTTTATCAATGCTTTCAGGTCTTGAACAGCCAACATCAGGTGAAGTCACCATCAATGGAACATCAATTACAAATTCATCAGAAAATAAGCTGGCACTGTTTCGGCGCAGGACAACAGGCTTTGTCTTCCAGTCATTTAACCTTATTCCTACTCTGAGTGCATGGGAAAATGTTGCTTTACCGCTTTTTCCCATAAAAATGGATCAAAAGAAACGGCAGGCCAGAGCAATGGAATTGCTTGGTCAGATGGAAATTGACCACAGGGCTGACCACAGACCTTCAAAGCTTTCCGGGGGAGAAAAACAGAGGGTGGCAATTGCACGGGCCTTGGTCAATCATCCTGAAATTATTTTTGCAGACGAACCCACGGGAAACTTGGACTCTGAGACTGGTGGGGCAATAATGAATATTTTAAAACATCTTCATAAAAAAAGTGAAATGTCCATATTGATGGTAAGCCATGATCAAGAGCTTGCAGCATCATGTGATCGTATCATTCAAATGAAAGATGGAGAGGTTGTATCATGAAAAAACTCTATTGTTTTATTATAGCAGCATTGTTAATTGCTGTTCCATTAAGCTCTTTTGCAAAAGAGCAGGTTAATGTTGATGTACTTTACATGGACCATGGTCCAATGCAGCACACATTAAGGCAGCTGCGTGTTCTATTTCCAAAATACAAAGATAAACTAATAATGTCCTGGTATGATGTCGAGAGCAAAGAGGGAATTGCCTTTAAATCAAAAATGAAAATTAAAGGACACGTTCCCATGGTTATATGGGTAGATGGTAAGTTTGAACAGATTGTCAATAACAGCAAAATCAAATTCACGGGTTTTCCCACTGGAGCTGGACCATCATTTGCTCAGGGAAAATGGACATTTGACGATCTTGCTGCTGTTTTGGACAGAAAAACAAAATAAGGATAGCTATTCGTATGTACTATCCATATATCATAAAAGAGCTTAGACACCGCCATAACAGGACAATGGTCAATATTTTCGGCATTGCCGTGGGCATTGCCCTGTTTATCTCCATTAATGCCCTCTCTTCAGCTTATAAACAAGCTGCCCAAAAGCCATTTCAGGATATTGGAGCAGATCTGGTTGTCCAGCAGACTGCAAAACTCAATGCCGGTTATGACACTCAGCCACGATCAATGAGAGGTATCAGGCTGCCTTTTTCCAACCAGTTATTTCATGAAAGAGATATTGCAGCACTTAAGCAGATTAATGGTGTTGAAGCTTTGGCTAAAGCGCTTCTACTCTGGGAATTTACCAAAACAGGTTTTATTACAATTATAGGGGTAGATACAAACCAGCCCTCCTCCCCTAATTCTTTAAAAAATGATGCTATAAAAATTGGCGCCTTAAAAGCGGAAAACTGGATTTATAAAGGCCGCTTCCCTGAAAAACAAGGCGAAATAGCTGTAGAAAAACATTTTGCAAAGTTTAAAAAACTTAAACCCGGAACCTCTTTTACAATTGATAAACAAACCTTTAAAGTTGTGGGAACAATTGAAATCAAAGAGGGTGCCCAGGTTGCAGCAGCTAATATTTACATGCCTCTTGATGATGCTCAAATGCTTCTTAAAAAAGGTCAATCAGCTGCCAACCTGATTTACCTGAGGTTAAAAAATCCATCCCTGCAAAATCAGATCAAATCACAAATTTCATCAAAAATCAAAAATGTTTCCATTAATAGTTCAGATTCATTTCTTGAACTTATGGGCGGGGTTTCCATGATTTCTGAAAAATTTGCTCTTATTGCTTCCTTAACAGGATTAGCAGGAGCAATACTGCTGATCATGAAAACCATGATTTCCAATCTTGTGGAACGCTCCCATGATATTGGAATTTTAAAGGCATTGGGCTGGACAAAAACTGACATTCAAAAACAGTTAATGATAGAAACGCTTATACAGACAATTATTGGTGGAAGTCTTGGTATTCTAATGGGCTATCTGATCTCTTTTGGGTTGGGATTTATCTCTATTTCCATTCCTGTTCCAGGAGAAATGAATTTACTTCCAGCCTTGGCAAAACAAGCCCGGGATGCAGACCAGCTTGTCCGCCTTCCTGTTGCTGTTTCTCTATCTCTTGCAGCATCAGCCATGGGAATATCCATCATAACCGGCAGTATAACCGGGTTTATTCTGGGACAAAAAACCTCGAGAATGAAACCTGCAGATATATTCAGACAATTATAGTACTGCTTTATGAACCATCAAATAGATTGAAAAAGTCTGCTGCATTTTTAAATAAAATATGGTCCAATTGATTTTTTGTAAGGCTGGATTGGGCAAGCACTTTTAATTCTCTGTCCCATTCATAGGGAATGTTTGGAAAGTCAGAACCATACATGACCCTGTCCATTCGGTATCTGGCAAGATCTATTTTTTCTTTCATGGGAAAATAATCAGTCAGAACCATGGTAGTATCAGTCCATAAATTATCATATTTTTCTAACAGATGCCTATATTCACAGGTTTCATCAAATCCGAGATGGGGTACGCAAACCTTTAAATCTGGAAAATTTTTAATCACACTTTCAAGCAGTTGAACGCTGCAGATATCGTATGGGTCACACTTATACTCTTCACTTTTAGGCTCTCTTCCCACATGCATGATCAAAGGTTTCTTTTCATCTGAACATGTCTGGTAGATTGGTTCCATACAGGGCGCACCCATATCAAAACACTGAACATGTGCGTGAAGTTTCACTCCTTTAAGCCCCAGCTTAAACCCCTTTTTTAGTATGGTATCGGCATTGGGCTCGCCGGGAAAAACAGTTGCCATTCCAATAACTTTACCTTCAAAGGGTTTTATTTTATGGGCAAGATATTGATTCAGCAGTTCTGAAATACCCGGTTTGTGAGCATACTGAAGTGCAATAATGTGTGAAACACCTCTGTTTAAAAGATGAGTAAAAATTTCCTGTGTTGATATCTTATATCGAATTTTCCAGGCATGCTGATCAAACCAGCCCCATACAGCCTTAAATATTTTCCCGGGAAAAACATGGACATGGGCATCAATAACTGTATCACACCCATTGGGAATTCCTGAGCCTTCCGGGTCTTCATAAAAAGGTAAGTTTGATTTCAACATGAGTATAAATAGGCGTTTTAGATTATAAAATCAATTTTTTTTGTGAAAAAAGACAAAGGATGTGCCCACTGTCTTGGCATAACCAGCCTACGGTGTTTTGAAAATGGAAATTTATCATTTTTAAATTTATTGGTTCTGCTTTATGACATTTATGTTTTTTTGTATTGTTTTTGCCTTTTCTAAAAGCTCTGTAACGCGTTTATAATCAGGAGCCATCTGATAAACAAGATTCCACTCTGATATTGCACGGGTCAGTTTTTGTGCATCAAAAAATTTCATCCCGGCCTTATAATGATGTTCATTATAAAGATTTTGGCTCTTTTGTATTTGATTTTTGCAGGCAGAGCAGGCTTTGTCGTGGTCCAGGGCATTTTGATAATAGCCTATGGCATTTAAATACCTGCGATTATTGAACGCGGCTGTTCCCAAATGGGTATAGGCATTGAAAATAAAACCGGCTGCATCTTTGTCTACAGGGTCAGAGCTGAGCACTTTTTTGAATTCTGCAATGGCGTTTTCATATTTTTTAGATTCAAAAAATTCAATGCCAAGATCTTTGTACATTTTTACGGGAGATATTTCAGCTTCAATTACTTCTATTTGTACAGCCTGTTGAGCTATCTGTTCATTTTTTTGAATAACCGACTTAACAAAGGGGAATTTTTCAAGATGCGGGATCTTTAACTTCATGCCCTCTCTGACCTTTGCCGCATCTTTTATCTGGTTAACCTTTGCGATTTGTGATGTAGGCTTCATGCTGCCGTAATATTCCCTGGCAATTAAAGAGAGGTATTCTCCTTTTTGTATGGTGTGCCAGATAAAATCCTGAATTTGGACATACTGCCCGTCAACAAGATCCCGGCGTGCTTGTTCATGTTCGGGCCACAGGCGGAGTGCTATGCGCAGGTGCTGGTTTGCATCCTCATATTTCCCATTTTTTAACAACAAAAAACTTTTATCATAATGTTCCTGTGCACGACTTAATAAAAGCCCATTAACGGTTTGAAGGCGTGACATGGCAGCCTGGTGTTCCGGTTCGACTGTTAAAGCCAGTAGATAATTTTTTTTTGCGTCAACAAGTTTGTTGGCCTGCTCAAGCCGGTTGCCGGCTTCCATATATTTGTCTGTAAGCCTGGATACGGCAGGCTGTCGGTTCAAGGCTGCACAGCCGCAAATAAACTGAGCTGCCAGGACAAAAACAAGAATCAGGACAGATGATTTATTCATTTTTATTATCCTTTAAGGAAACAGAATAAAATGTTTTTAACCTTCTGGCAAATACATCGGGGTTTCTTGATAATATCTGATCTCTATGGAGCTGGAAAAAGCTTGTGGGAAAAGGATTCCCTCCCCTGTTAACAGACAGCCCTAAAAGATAGCCTGCTTTCCGGCTTAACTCGATTACACTGGTGTTGGCTTTTCCAAAAGGATAGGCAAAAAAACGGGTATCCTGATTGAGTTTCCGGTCTAAATTTTTTTTTGATTCAAAGATTTCTTTGGTGATCCGGCTTATATACACATTTTGGGCCTCTCCTTTTTTTTTGTGGGTCAGATCTGCATGTGACAGGGTGTGAGATCCAATTTCAAACCCGTCAGCTTTCATTTCCCGTATCTCATCCCATGTCAGTGCACTTCCGCCGCCAATGAAATCATTATAAATAAAAAGAGTGGCTGTAAATCCAAATTTTTTCAATATGGGCCAGGCCACATCATAAACCGATCTATAACCGTCATCAATGGTAATGACCACACTGTTTTTCGGCAGTGCTTTGTTGTAGGTTAAAAATTCGTACAGCATCTGAAGGCTGATCACTTGGTAATTATTATTTTTTAAAAACAGCATGTGATCTGTGAAAACATCCTCGGGCATGCACAATTGGGATGTGCATTGTTTTGCAAAACGGTGATAACATAATATTGGCACCATCTGAAAACCATCTAAAAAAAGCCCTGCTTTATTTTGAATTTTCAAAGGAATTACAATGGTTTCACCGGATTTGTATTTGGCATTGGGATTTGCCTCTTCAATCATCCAGGCATTTTGGGCATTATCTAAAAATTGCCGGGCTAACAGGAGAGGTGACTCATCTTTTGTGAGGGTGCATAAAATAAAATGATCGGATGTTAAGGTAAAATGCGGGCGTATTGTTTTTTTTAGGGGAACACAGGCAATGATGCAGCTAAAGCATAAAAAAATTATTGCTGTGATCAAAGCTTGTTTTTTCATTGTGCTCTCCCCTTGTATTATCCCATTTTATTTAATGAGAACTCTCCCAGGGAAAATACCCTGATTTTATTTTTCTTGCCTTTTATAGAAACCTGGCCTTTTTCTTTGATAATAATTGAACCATCTTTTTGCAGGCCGTCATATACTCTTCCACTGATTAATATTTCACCCGGGTCAGCAAGGGATGTTAATCTCGAGGCGATATTTACATTATCACCAATAACAGTGTACTCCATCTTTTGCTTTGATCCAAGATTTCCTGCAACCATGTTTCCTGTATTAATCCCAATACCAATTCTTAATGCATTGCGGGCATCTAAATTTTCCCGGGCAAGGGATTCAATTGCTGTCATGATTTCCAATGCTGCCCTTACCGCATCCCCTGCGTGATCAGTTGTTTCCTTGGTAATACCAAATACTGCCATGGCAGCGTCGCCAACAAATTTATCAATATGACCGCCATGTCGGATAATAATTTCTGTAATCCGTGAAAAATGATCATTGAGCATTGCTACAATAACCTCGGGCGCCTTATTTTCTGAAAGGGAGGTAAATCCCCTGATGTCAGTATATAAAACAGTGGCCTGAATGGAATATGCTTTTAACCAGAGGCCTGAAGGATTAGAAAGAACCATTTCAGCAATTTCAGGAGACACATACCTGCCAAAGGAATCCTTGATCTTTTCCTTTAATTCAATATCCTGCGCCATCCGGTTAAAGGTGTCAGCAAGGTCGCCCAGCTCATCATGCCTGGTAATTTGTGCCCGGTGCTTATAGTTGCCCGTACCAAATTCTACAACACTGTTTTCAAGTTTTTTAATGGGGTATGAAAAATAAATACTAAATCCAAGACTGGCCAAAAACGACAGCAGGATGATAATGACAAACGAAAAAAGGATGTATTGTTTTGATTGAGCAATACTCTCTTCAATGATTTTTTGGGAAATCACTATCTGCGCTCTCCCAATACCCACGTTCTGATAGCTTAAAGGGATTTCAAGGAATAAAAACTCCCTGTTGTCTTCCAAAAAAGTGCTTAATATCAGGCCATTTTGCATTTGATCTGTTTTTTTTAGGTTTTTTGGAGGAAGATAGGGTTTATTCACCTGATCAATATCATTGTGGGCAATAATATTGTTTTTTTTGTTTGTAATGATGACCCTGACAATCTGTTCATTTTCCGCAATATCCTTCACAAGCTTAAACAAAGCCAGGTCTTCTTCAGCAAGTATTTTGTCCGGTACATTTTTCTCCATGATATGCAAAAGGCTTTTTCCAAAATCAATGAGCTGTAGTTTGAATTGTTTTTTTTGAACATTTAATACAAGAAAGCCAATGGCAAAGGTGATAACGATAACGAGAATACATGAAAAGGACAGCAGCTTAATGAAAATTGGAATTCTGAATGAAAATTTTTTTTTCAATGTTTACAGCTTTTTAATATAGGGTTATAAACAATCACTTTGATCTGAAACTCAGCAGGGTCAAATCATCACTTGGGCCTTCACTTTCTACAAATTTGTCAACGGAATTGATAATGCCGCTGATCAGTGTATCTGGCGTATTGGATAACATTTTGATTACCGATAATAAGCGTTCAATACCGTATAGTTCACCAATAACATTTTTCGCTTCAATAATACCGTCCGTATAAAGTGTTACAGAGCCGCCTTTTTTTAGCTCAAACTCTTCCTGCATGAATTCCACATCGGGTATGATTCCAAGTGGCGGTCCTTTAGCGCTTTCCTGGCCAAGCTGTATTATATCATCTTTATCCACATAGATCGGAGAAAGATGTCCTCCATTGGCAAACAGGATTTGTTTTGTCTGGGTATCTAAGAGGATATATACAAGGGTTACAAACATTCCTCTTTTGGCTCTTTTGCATAAAAGGTTATTAATTTTTGAAAGCAGTTCCCCTGGCTCCCGGTACAACAGGGCATAGTACTGGAGGTCGCTGGTCAGTTTGGCCATGAAAAGAGAGGCAGAAATACCTTTTCCTGAAACATCTCCAAGGACAATGCCTAATTTTTCATCCGGGAGTTCAAAAAAATTATAAAAATCCCCTCCGATCTCCAGTGCAGGCTGATTCAGGGCTCCAAAGGCGAATCCACTTACCTCTGGCACCTCCACAGGAAGAAAACTCTCCTGAACCTCTTTTGCTAAACAGAGGTCCCTTTCCAGCGTTTCCCTCTGTAGGATAAACTTGTGCATTTTAGCTGTATCAATGGCCACTGCTGCGGAGGAACTGATTATAGTAAGCATTTCAAGTTCCTCGCCACTAAAAAAGAAAGGGTGAATCAGCTTGTTTATGATCTGTATGACACCAATGGTTTCTCCGCGGGCTTGCAGAGGCACACACAGCATGGATTTAGTTCGATATTTTGTTTGCCTGTCATAATTTTTGCTAAATTTCGGATTATTATACACGTCTTTTTCATTCAGGGGAATACCTGTCCGGGCAACGTGGCCAGCAATACCTTCATCTTTTTTCAGCCGGTACATTTCCTTGATATCGTCTCCCACATCTCCCAGGGCAATCTGGAATAAAAGGTCTCCGCTTACATCATCTTTTAAAAGCAGGCTGACAGCATCAGCATTAAAAGCTTTTTTGGTAGTTTTCATAATATTGTTCAGCAAACGGCCAATGGAAAGCTCGGAATTAATCAGGTTGGAGATTTGAATACAGTTGGCAAGCCGTTCAACCCGACTCAGGCACTGCCCCAATCCTGAATTACTGATAATCTGATTTTTTAATTCATTATAATCTTCCATACTTAGAAAATTTATATAAAGCCTTGAAAGCTTTGTCAATTAATTATCATGGATACCCACCGCCATAGAATGAATATAGGACTAATGTCCCGATTATAAAATTATGTATCAGATTGCTTTTATTGGCAGATTGCCGAAAGAATCATACCATTAGCACTTCTTAGCATTTTCATCTGGATATCTGCCAAGGTCACAAAATATTATAAATCGGGACTTAAGTCTCATGACAGTCTCGTTCCCTTGTGGTTGAATCTAATATTAGATTTAGGATTTTTGGAATATTGATTTCACTAATCAGGGTTGTCATTTTAATTTTCCATGATAACCCATTTGCATTGTTGAATTATGAATTTAATGCTTTTCCCGGGTATTTTTCTCTCCATTTGGTTTGTTAATGAAAATTTGACCAAATTCCGTATCATTTGTGTTGATTTTGTCTTTATTGAAATAGCGTTCATAAATCAGTCCAGGTCCCGCAACTTAGCTTGCAGCTTCGTTGCCAGGGGCTTTTTATAAAACTGAAAAATAGCTTTCAAAGCAGCTTATACAGCTGGTTTGAACAGGTTAATTGTAACCAGATTTAATCTCAAGAAAGGAAAAAACATGGAAATCAAAGATTTTAAGACTAATGCCGAATCAGATGGGAATATATGCTTCCCACACTTTTATGGTTGTGACCCTTTTACTAATTATCAAGGTGATGCTTCATCGGTCCTGGAGTACACCCCGCAAAAAAATCCATTGGGTATAATGCTTGCTCCAACAGGCATGATACCGGTTAAACCACACCAGGAGGGAAGAGTTTCAACACCCCATGTTCCCACTGATTCTTCTGAAATTATTGATACCATTGTGGAGTGTTATGAATTGGGTATAGGTGGTGTGCACATCCATGCCCGCAACCATGACGGCACTTCAACCCAGGACCCTGAACCTTTTGCCGGAATTATTGAAAAAGTTCGTTTTTATTGTCCTGATATCATCATTGGTGTTACAACCTCCGGTCGATCTGATCCATCTTTTGAAGGTCGTTCAAGAGTTCTTGAAATCCCGGGTATTGATATTGCAAGTCTTACCGTGAACAGCATTCAATTCCCTAAAAGCACGGTAGTGGCAATAGAAGAAACCATTCTCAAACTTCTCGACAAAATGCAGTCATATCAGATTAAACCTGAATTTGAATTTTTTGATACCGGCGGAATTAACATTGTTAAAAGGTTTCAAAATAAAAATTATTACCCGAAAGAACCAATCCTTTGTAATCTGTTGTTTGGAAATATTGCATCGGTTCAGGCTGATTTATCAGAGATCTCCAGACTCAAACACCTTATTCCTTTAGGTTCTTATTGTGGCGTGGGAGGATTTGGCGGTTTCCAGCTCAAAGCAAATATGGCAGCAATCCTTATGGGCGGCATGATGCATGTGAGAACCGGCATAGAGGATAATATTTATCAAGACAGACAAAGAAAAATATTGGCAACTAATCAAAGCCTGGTAAAAAGAGTCGTGGAAATGGCTTCTTTCTTTGAACGTCCAATTGCAACCCCTGATCAGATGCGCAAAATGATCGGTTTAAAAATGGTATCAGCA
>CAZYDL010000102.1:0-10535 GCA_964646305.1 uncultured Desulfobacula sp.
CCCTGAATATTAACTATGATGTCCTTGGATTCAAGACCCAGGATATCAGCGGCCTGGGCCACCCTGTCCGTGCCGGACCTTAAATCTGATGAGGTCATGACAACCTCACCATTAAAACTTTTTACCATATTAAAAATCTTTTGGTCATCTGTTGCCACTACAACCCTTGTAATACTTTTTGATTTTACTGCCTGTTCATAAACCCTTTGAATCATAGGCTTGCCATCAATTAAAGCCAAGGGTTTTCCCTTAAATCTTGTTGACCCGAATCTGGATGGAATTATTGCTATTGTCATAAAAGAGTTTCCTTTATTAATTGTACAGCTATCCTAGCGCCCCCCTGATATTTTTTTATAAAGCCTGCACCTTTTTTCCCAAGCTTTAATTTATCAGGAGGATTTTTTAAGGTTTCAACCATGAATTTGCCAACTTGACGGGCATTTTCAGCCTTAAAGACAAGTTTTGATTCAAATATCTCTTTGTCCACCCATTTAAAGGAATTGAGATGGGGACCTGTTACTATTTGTGTACCAAAAGCAAGGGGTTCTAAAAAATTCTGTCCTCCGAGAGGTTCCAGGCTTCCACCCACAAAAGCTGTCACAGCAAAGGCATAGGCAAATTTCAACTCCCCAAAGGTATCCCATAAAATAATAGTTTTTTTATCCACTTTAGAACTTATTTTGGATCTTATCTCTAAATTGAATCCAAGTTTGTTTTTAAGTCTTTCAAGCTGTTCAATCAAAGCTTGCATTCTCTGTATATGTTTTGGGAAAACTGCAATCACCTGATCAGGATAATTGTTAAATAGATATGTGATGATTTCCCCCATATGGGGTTCTTCTTCTTGTCTTATGGATGCAATTATTGAAAGAGGAATATCAGAGGGTAAAATTGTTTTTAGATGAGAATCAGCACTTAAATCCTGCTCATTTCCATCCAATAAAATAGAATCAAACTTGATATTGGGCATTATTTCAATTGTACTTGCCCTGCCCATTATTTTTTTATATCTTTCGGCATCTTTTTTTGATGTGGCAACTATTTTTCCAGGACTTATTTTATTCCAGATAAATCTTGTTTTCAAGTATCTTGAATAACTTTTTTTTGAGAGCCTGGCATTGATAATAATGGTGTGAATCTCATGTTTTTTCAACATATAAAGGTGCCCAGGCCACAGTTCAGTTTCCAGAATAACCATGATTCCAGGCTTTGTTTTTAAAATTATTTTTTCAATAATTTCAGGCATATCAAAGGGAAACCACTGAATATTGCATTCAATACTGGAATCAAACTTAAGGCTTGAACAATAGGATTCCATGATTCCAAGCCCTTGAGCTGTTGTTGCAGTGTATAAAATTTTCAAAGGATGTTCTTGATTAAGACGTTTTATGATCTCTACGGCAACAAAGGCTTCTCCAATAGAAGCCCCATGTATCCATATGTCAACTTTCTTAAAATAATCCGGGGATGTTCTTGATTCATAGCTGTCTTTAAATACAGAACTTTTTTTTAAAAAAAAAAGAATGATTTTCCATACAGAGTTATACAGATTGAGTATAATTTTTTGAACTTTCATGGATATATACTTTCTTTATTTATTTCACGTCTATTCTGCATTTAGCAGATAAAGTACAGCAAATGCCAGAAAAAAAATATTGGTAACCCAGGCACTGATAATTGGTGGAAGAATGGCACCATAACCAAGGGAGAGGCAAAATCCATACATGGCCCAGTACATGAACGCAATAACAACACCAACAGCTATTGCTGCCGGGATATTTTGCTTTGCAAACGCTCTCATCCCTGTACCTGCACCTGTGAGCACCATGATAATACAGATAAAAGGAAAGGCTATTTTAGCGTTTAAATCCACCTTATAGGTCCGTGCATCATATCCTTCCTTCTCCACCTTGTTAACATATTTTTTTAATTCAAAAAAACCCATCTCTTCAGATTTTTTTACAATTTCCCCAAGATCAGCCGGTTTAAGATCCCAGTTGACAATTTTCTGATCATATAAGTTTACATCATAATCCATGGAATTTTCAACATGTACCTGTTCAATGACATCTTCCAATACCCAGCTACCAAATTTATAATATGCTTTTTTGGCATCAATACGGGAAGCCAGTTCAAAATTTTTCCCAACCGATGTAACACTGATACCGGCAACAGACTGGTTAACAGGATCAAAAAAATTAATATGAATCATCCTGTTTTCAGATTTTATCCATATATCCTTTCTGCCTGTAGAGTGAGTGTGTTTTTTTTTAATTATATTATATTTAATATAATTTGCCTTTGTCATGGAAAGAGGAATAATGGTTTCTCCAAGAAAAAGCATTAATAAACCAAGGGCCACTCCAATTAAAATTGCCGGTTTTATAAGGGAAAACCCGCTTATCCCGCTGGATTTTATGGCAAGAAGTTCATTGTTTTTATTCATAATGCCAAAAATAGCAATGCTTGCCAGTAAAATACTTGCCGGCGTTATTTGTACGAACATAAAAGGAACTTTTAAAAGAATATATCCCAGACCTCCCAGCAAGGAGAGATCTGACTCTAAAAACTTATCCATGCGGGAGAGATAATCAATAAATACAAATAAAACCAGGATCAATAATTGAATAATTCCAAAAAATTTCAAAAATTCCTTGGACCAGTATTTATACAGATATGCCATTTTATACTTTTTTTGACACCATGGTTTTCACAGTTTTAACTGCGGTGTTTAAAAATCTGGGGAGTTGAACAGGCTCTTCCTTTGCGTTTTTGATCAAAAAAAAGATAGCAACTCCACCCATAATGAAATTTGGCAGCCACATACCAATTATGGGAGGATAATCTCCAGTTTCCCCTGCCGACCACCCTGCTGCAAGAAGAACATAATATAAAAGAAAAAAAGAGATCCCAAGACTGAACCCGGAAGATTTACGAAAGGACGCAGATTGGATTCCAAGGGGAAAGGCAAGCATTCCAAGGGATAAACATGCAAAAGGAATTGAAAATTTCTCATGGAGCTCCATTAATGCTTCACTTAAAACAAGCTTGTCTTTTACACCGGCTTTAATAAATCCTATGAGCTCAACAAGGCTTTTTTCATCCAGGCTTTTTGATATTTTTCCTGTTGCCTTGCTTAATCTGTCCAGATCAATATTAATATCATAATCCCCAAATCCAAGGCTGCTTACAGAATTATCATCCATATTCACCTGGTTAATTTCACCATTATAAAGCCTTATGGTATAAATATTCTCATCTTTACGCTGGATCAATTTCCCTTTGGGGGCAATGGAAATAGTTACCACACCCTTGGCTCTTCTATCTTCTATAAAGACATGCTTTAATTGTTTGGTTTTCATATCCACATGGCCAATATAAATCATGACATCTTCAAGTTCACTGTTAAATTGTCTTGCCTGTAAAGCTGCATCAATACTTGTTCTTGCAAGTTCCACACTTTTCTTCTTTATGGATAATTTTCCCCATGAGACTCCAAAAACAGTAATACACATGGTTAAGAACACACCTGCCAAACAAAAAACCAGAACAGGAGGCAAAATCTTATAAAGGGATGCTCCTGCACCTTTTAATGCAACAATTTCATTATCCTGGGCCATTCGCATAAAAGTTAAAAGAATGGATATCATAACAGACATGGGTATGGTAAATTCCAAAAACCTTGGCAAAGTATAGACAATCATAAGGCCGATGGAGGAGATATCAGCATTATAATTAACAATCATATTGGTAATTTTAGGAATCCTGGTCATCAAAAATACAAAAGTCAGAAAAAATAGACTTATGATAAATGGAGACATCAATTCCCTGAAAATATATCGATTTATAATATTAAAAGGTTTCATTGTCTGGAAAAATATAAGGTAGAGAAAAAATAGTCAAGATTAAGTATTTTCATGGCTTGATTTTCATGATAATAAATTATGTTATGAAATGTGTAATCTTAGCCAATGGAGATCTTGCATACTCCGATGATATTATAAAAATCATTAAAGCTGCCCAGATGATTATCTGTGCCGACGGCGGTGCAAAACATCTGCGTACATTGAATATTCTACCCCATGTCATGATAGGTGATTTCGACTCCATCAATCCAGATGATCATCTGTTTTTTAAAGAAAAAAAGATAAAAATTCTCACCTATCCTTTAAAAAAAAATTATACAGATACTGATCTTTGCGTTTCCCATGCACTTAAATACAGGGCAAGTGATATTACTTTGTTAGGTGTTACAGGCACAAGGATGGATCATACCCTTGCCAATATATTTCTTTTAAAAAAGCTTGCCCTGCTAAATATTCCTGCCAGAATCATAAATCAGTACAATGAGATCCATATTGTAACAGATTATCTGGAACTAAAAGGCAAACCAAAAGAACTTTTATCCATTATTCCCATTACCCAGACAGTCAATGGAATTACTCTTACAGGTCTTGAATACCCTTTAAAAAATGCAGATATGAACATGGGTGACACCCTTGGCATCAGCAATGTTTTTAAGGAATCCACAATATCAATCCGTGTTAAAAAAGGTGTTTTAATTGTAACACGATCCTGCGATACAATAATGAACGATTTTTATGAAAAACCAGTGGAAAATGTTTAACAATAGAACCTATCGCAGGCATCATAAAAAAAAGGGTCTTGTCTCTTTTGATATCACTGTCAAAGAGACAAATCTTAATATCCAGGCCAAGACAGATTTAACAGAGACTGCCATAAAAGCAGTATTGCGCTGCCGCAATTATATTGAAACATATATAAAACTTTATCCTGAATTTGCAAGCTCTCTATTGCCTCTAAAAGAATCAGGCACAGCCCCAAAAATTATCAGGGAGATGATAAAAGCAGGACAATTAACTGGTACAGGCCCCATGGCATCTGTGGCAGGTGTTGTGGCAGAATATACAGGAAAGGCTTTATTGCCATTTTCCAGGGAAGTTGTTGTGGAAAACGGAGGAGATGTTTTTATTAAATCAGATTCCAAAACCACTTTCACAGTTTATGCAGAGAACACCCCTTTTTCAATGACATGTGGTATCCTTGTGGAAAGACACAATACACCCTATGGGATATGCACGTCGTCAGGCATACTGGGTCACTCAAAAAGTTTTGGCAAAGCTGATGCTGTCACTGTATTATCTGAATCATGCTCAATTGCAGATGCAGCAGCTACTGCAATTGCCAACAAAGTACAAAGCAAAAATGATATACAAAGGGCAATTGATACAGGCAAGGCAATGTCAGGTGTGCATGGCATTGTAATAATCATGGGAGAAAGCATTGGGTTATGGGGCAGTCTCAAACTTGTCAAACTATAGAACCGCCATGCACCCTAAAGGACAGAAGCTGACAGAGCTGATTTTTTATAACAAAAATAATTTTTTAAATGAGAAGGAGGCAGAGCTTTAAACAAAGCTGACTTAAAAATGAGAGCTCATTATAAAATTATCCATACTTCCTGCCATGACCAGTGGGGCAGTCTTGAACAACGGATTTTCAATGAATCTGTATGGATGAAAAAGAATGAACATGAAATTATCATTATAGCACCCAAACACTCGCCCTTGTTTCTAAAGGCAAAGAAACACAAGTTCAAAGTCTATGGGATTGATTTTAAATATTTTTCCATGCTAAAAAATTATAAATTATTAAAGGATATTTTTTATAATGAAAAACCCGATGTTGTGAATACCCATGGGCATAAAGATTCCAGGCTTGCCCTTTATGCTGCAAAAAAAAACTATGTCCCTTTAAGGATTCTTTCAAGACATATCAGCTCCCATGTGAAAAATTCATGGTCCAATCGAATAATCTATAAAAAATCATGCCATTATATTTTTACAACTGCTGATTATACCACCAGACATCTTCAAAAGGTTTTCAAACTCAAAGGCATGCAGATTTTTTCCATGCCCAATGGCATTATTATGCCTGATCACCTTTTAGATAAAGAAAAAGCAAGAGCTGACCTTGCCACTGAACTTAACCTTGATCCTGGAACAAGATTCATTGGCTTTGCAGGAAGAATATCAAGGGAAAAAGGTGTTTCAACAATTCTTAAAGCCTTTAAAATTATTAAACCCAAACTTCCTGGATATCACATTGTCATAGCAGGTAAAGGAAAAGATAAATATATAGGATTTCTAAAAAACCTTGCCCAAGATCTGCAAATTGAAACCCGTGTACATTTTACAGGAGCTAAAGAAGATATATGGCCATATTATAGAGGTTTTGACTGTACTATCTTGCCTTCAAAAGATAAAAATGGTATCCCCTTTGAGGGAATTCCCCAGACGATTTTAGAAGCCATGTATTGTTCATGCCCAGTCATTGGCTCTAAAAACGGTGGCATTATGGATATAATTAAGCATAAAAAAACAGGTCTATTGTTTAACCCACAAAATCCATCTGACCTTGCCGATAAAATTATGGAGACATTGCAGGACGACAATACCACAAACAAACGTGTTAAAGCAGCCTGTGAACTTGTAAAAAAACATCACACCATTGATATAATGGGTAGAGATATTATCAGAATCTACAGACTGCACCAGGTGTTAAAAGAGAAAAACTATAATGCTTTTCAAGATTCTTTAATCTTATAACAGCAGAAAAAACAATACTAAAAATACAGGAACTTTAATATGCAAGAAATTCAAATCTTTAATAAAGCCATACAAGATATACCAGCCATGGTTTCAAGGATTAAGGCAAATAATAAAAAAATAATCGGCCATCTATGTTCCTATACACCAGAAGAGATAATACATGCAGCAGGATTCCATCCCCTGCGGCTTTTTTCATCCAAATCAGATATTGTTCTGGCTGAAAACCACCTCCAGGCATATTGCTGTTCCCTTGTTCGAGGAGTTCTTGAAGACTCTCTTTCTGGCAGACTTGATTTCCTTGATGGCACAGTCTTTCCCCACACCTGTGATTCCATCCAGAGATTGAGTGATATCTGGCGTATGAATAAAAAATATAATTTTTTTGCTGATGTGGTTTTACCTGTGAAGCTGAACACTCAAAGTGCCCGGACATATATGATTGATGTATTAACAAAGTTCAAAAATGAACTTGAAGCTGCCACAGGTAAAAAAATAACCAATGATGATCTTCATATATCCATTAAAACATTTAATAAAATCCGGAAAAATCTATCTAAAATATACGAACTTAAGTCTTTGCAACCGGGAATAATAAAAGGTTCTAATCTTTATACCCTTGTAAAAGGCTCAATGATAATGGACAAAGATGAGGCTGCATCTTATCTGTCTGTAATTGCTGCCAGGCTGGAAAAGATGAAAGCT
This sequence comes from uncultured Desulfobacula sp., assembly GCA_964646305.1. Taxonomy (GTDB): domain Bacteria; phylum Desulfobacterota; class Desulfobacteria; order Desulfobacterales; family Desulfobacteraceae; genus Desulfobacula. The sequence continues at coordinate 7,335 of CAZYDL010000102.1, forward strand.
CCAAAAAACCCTGGCAAACGAATCATTGTATCAGGGTCCATCTGTGATTCACCGGATATTTATACAGCCATTGAAGAGGCTGGAGGTGTTGTTGTGGGAGATGATCTCTGCACAGGCCAGCGATGGTTTGATGGCTGTATTGATGAAAAAGATACAAGCCCCATAAATGCCATTGCAGACAGATTAATGACCCGGATTATTTGCCCGGCAAAACATGTAGATCCTGTGGCCAGAGGGGAAAATATTGTATCACTTGCAAAAAGGCACAGGGCCGATGGTGTTATCTTCATGCTGCTAAAATTCTGTGATCCCCATGCATTTGATTATCCTTACCTAAAAGACTTTCTTGAAAACCACGGGATAAAAACCATACTTATTGAAATAGATGACCAGCAGCAGAATACAGGGCAACTATCCACCCGTTTTGAAACTTTTATTCATATGATCTAACTGCCACAGCAAAGATTTTCAGATGGTTAATCACTTTTTCATGTAAAAGGAATTTTTTAAAATGCCAAAAAAAAATTCAGACAATGTACCCGACAACAGAAAAATAAAATCTGCAAAAAAGATGCGGGATATCATGACCACCTATTACCTTGATGCCATGACAGCAGGACAAAACAATAAACTTGTTGCCTGGATTACCTCGGGAGGTCCGGTGGAACCCCTGGTTGCCATGGATATAATTCCTGTTTATCCTGAAAATCATGGTGCCATGATAGGTGCTTCTAAGATGGGAGAAGAACTCTGCTTAAAAGCTGAAGATATGGGGTACAGCTCTGATATCTGTTCCTATGCAAGGGCTGACATCTCCTGCTCCATAGTCAAGGGAGGACCAATTGGGGGTTTGCCAAAGCCGGATATGCTTATCTGCTGCAATAATATCTGCGGAACTGTTTTAAAATGGTATGAAGTCCAGGCAAGATTGTACAAGGTTCCCCTGTTTATTCTTGACACTCCAGTATGCCACACCCAATACTCCCCTGAAATTGCCAAATATGTACAAGCCCAAGTTGGTGAATATATCATATTTCTTGAAAAGGTTACAAAAAGAAAATTTAATTATGATAAACTGAACAAGGTTGGCAAACTTGCTGTTAAAGCTCAAGAAGTGTGGAAAAAAATTCTTAACACCACAGCAAACAAACCTTCTCCCATGTCCTGCTTTGATGCTTTTTTTTTCCTTGCTTTGATTGTGACTCTGCGCGGCACCCAGACAGCTGTTGATTTTTATGAAGAATTACTAGAAGAGATGGAACAGAGAGTAAAAAAAGGGATCAGTGTGGTGCCAAATGAAAAGTATAGACTTTTATGGGATAACCTGCCTTTGTGGTATCAGCTCAAATGGCTGTCCAACAAATTTTCTGATCATAATGCCTGCCTTGTGGCTGACACTTATACAACAGCATGGTGTTCAGCATTAAAATATACCGACAAAAATAATTTCCTGGGCTCCATTGCCCAGGCCTATACAAGAATCTATTTAAACATTGGAATTGATCAAATGGCAGACCAGGTACTTGAAATGATTAAATTTTATGATATAAACGGATTGATCATGCATTCAAACCGCTCCTGCAAACCATACTCTTTTGGGCAGATGGATATCATGGGAATCGTGCAGGAAAAAGCCAAAATTCCTGTGCTCATGATAGAAGCTGACATGGTTGATCCCAGAAGTTTTTCACAATCCCAGGTGGAAACACGCATTGATGCTTTTATGGAGATCATTAAACAAAATAATTAAACCTATCACATCAAAATATGAAAAAATTACAAAATCAGAATCAATTCTTTCATATAATAAAAAAAAGGAGTAACAACTTTTGATTTACGCAGGTATTGATATAGGTTCCAACACAGCTAAAGCAGCCTTGATAAAAGGCAATCAGCTTCTTGGAACCCATGTTATTGCAACGGGATACAATCCTTTAAAAGCAGGTAAAAAAGTATTTCAACAACTCCTTGAAAAAACTAATACTCCCAAAGCTGATATAACAGCCATTATTTCCACGGGATATGGCAGAGCCAGCATAGAGTTTGCAGACAAGGCAATGACAGAAATCATATGCCATGGTGCAGGGGCATATTTTATGAACCCAGGAGTACAGGGGGTCATAGATGTGGGAGGCCAGGACAGTAAGGCAATTTTATTGGATAAAAATGGCAATATTGAAAATTTTGCCATGAACGATAAATGTGCAGCAGGCACAGGACGTTTTCTTGAAGTCATGGCAAATGCTCTTGAGGTAAATCTGGATCAACTTGGAGATTTCGCAAAAATGGCAGACAAACCATCAAAAATCAGCAGTATCTGTACTGTATTTGCAGAATCAGAAGTGATTTCCATGATAGCATCCCAGCACAAAAGAGAAAATATTATCGCCGGGATTCATGAATCTGCTGCTGCCAGAATTGCCATTCTTGCAGCCAAGGTTAAAATAAAGGAACCTGTTATAATGACAGGAGGTGTTGCAAAAAACGTTGGCATGATTGCAGCCCTTGAGAAGCGGCTTGGATTTCAAATTATAGCAGGAAAACTACCCCAGGAAAATGGTGCCATTGGAGCTGCTGTACTGGCATCAAAATTATAATATCTGCAAAATTTCTTCCTTAAAATACAAAAAAGCCCTTGACCTGGTTTAAGGTCAAGGGCTTTTTAAAATCAAAGCCATTAAAAATGACTTTTCTTAGCTGAATAACAAGGTCTAACTACTCAACTGTAACATTTGTTGCTGCTGGACCTTTTTGTCCGTCTTCAATATCAAATGTAACGCGATCCCCTTCATTAAGGGATTTAAAACCGTTTGCATTGATACCTGTGTGATGTACAAATACATCGTTTCCACCTTCTTGTTCAATAAAACCAAAACCTTTTGAGTCGTTAAACCACTTTACAATACCGTTAGCCATTCTGGCACACTCCTAAAATAAAAATAAATAAAATATAATTTCTTATCGTGGGGTAATACCAAATTTTTTTTCGGGAAAACACCTTGCGAAAGAAACCTTTGTGCTTCACATAAATCAGCACATTGAACGACATACTACAGCATTTACAGATAATGTCAAGCGATATTTAAGGCTCTGGATATTTACCATGGGAAATTTTATATAGCCCGTTACAGAGGATTTACCTTTTGACCGCTTGGTTGGAACTTGCAACAGGTTCTACAATTTGCTGCACTGACCGCCGAA
>CAZYDL010000103.1:0-10528 GCA_964646305.1 uncultured Desulfobacula sp.
AATGCTGGGAATAAAATATCCAATTATCGGTGGAACCATGATGTCAATTTCCAAAGCAGATTTTGTTGCGGCAATATCAAATGCAGGCGGTCTAGGTATATTGGCTTCTGCCATTTATGCAACACGGGAAGAGTTTTCAACTGCCATCGATCGTATTCTGGAGTTAACTGACAAACCTTTTGCCGTTAATATTAATCTTTTCCCTTCAATGAGACCCATTGATAATAATGACTATGTGGATATCCTTGTGGAAAAAGGGGTTAAAATAGTTGAAACATCCGGTCATTCAGCCCCGGAAGAGCTTTGTGCAAGGTTTAAGGATGCAGGTATGACCTGGATACATAAGTGTGTTGGAATCAGATATGCCAGAAAAGTTGAAAAAATGGGAGCTGATATTGTTACGGTTGTGGGATATGAAAACGGCGGTGCAACAGGAAAACTTGATATTGGTACCCTTGTTCTGGTTCCTGCCATAAAAGATGCCGTTGACCTGCCTGTTATTGGAGGTGGTGGAGTCTGTGATGGAAGGGGATTGACAGCACTGCTTGCCCTGGGTGCCCAAGCTGTAATCATTGGAACCAGGCTTTTGCTCACAAAAGAGTGTCCCATACATGACAATATTAAACATGCCCTGTGTGATGCCAGTGAACTTGATACCATGCTGATCATGCGCTCCATTGGCGCAACCCACCGTGTCTGGAATAATGCAGCTGCACAAAAGTGTCAGGAAATTGAAGATGCAGATCAAGGTTTTGAAGCCATCCTTGATGCAGTGGCAGGGGAGAAAGCAAGAAAAATGTTTAATCATGGTGACCTTGATGCTGGAATTCTTGCCCTGGGGCAGGCCATCGGGCTTATACATGATATTCCCACTGTTCAAGAGCTTTTTGACAAGATCATGAAGGATGCTCAAACTATAGTGAAACAACTGGAAAGTAGTGAATAGTGAATAGTGAATAGTGAATAGTGAATAGTGAATAGTGAATAGTGAATGCGTTATGAGGAAGCAGCTGCCGGATATCTTTTCTTCATAAGACACACTTCATAGCTTTTATGCTTTGCAGGGGTGCTCTTGAGTACCCTTGGGTTTTTCAAGCTGTACAAAGTTGGACAGGCTGTAAAATTTTATGGTCTCTTTGGTCAGATCAATATACTCGTTGTGAGCAATTCCCAGCATGGGCAGAAAAAATGTTTCCCCTGACACATAATTATGTATTGAATTCATAATATTGAGAACCTTCATTATTGCAGAAGGCGGTGTATTGTCTCTTGTTTTGGAAAGGCCCATGGAATATGCAATATCAGATATAAATTCAGGAATAGCTTTATCAAAATTGCTGTCATAACGATTTTTGGTAAAATATCTGAAAATAGTAAGGTTTGACATTTCAGGATGTTTAAAAAGATAATCAACTAATTCATCTATTGCAATGTCAATACGTTTTTCCAAAGCAAGTCCTTTGATAATATTTTCAACTTCCATGAGTTTGGCTTTGATTCCATGGTTCATATCAATCACAACAGCCTCATAAAGGTTTCCTTTTTCGCCCCAGTGATAATAGAGTGTGGAAATGTCAATGCCAACATCAGATGCTATCATTCTTGTGGTTGTGCCATGAAATCCGTATTGACCGAAAAGCTTTCTGGCAGAGTTAAGGATTCTGGCTTTCATGGATTCTGGGTTTTGCCTGGCCTGTTCAAGTGGTGTTTTCATTATTTCCTATACAATATCTGTTTTAAATAAATCATCAATTTCATTTTTTGAATAACCTAATTCCTCAAGGATATCACCGGTATTCTGGCCAAAATCAACTGGTGGAGTACGAAGGGAACCGGGTGTTTTATCAAGTTTTATACATACTCCCAGGGTTGTAGTCAGGTTACCGTTTTGATCCTGGAAATCAACGATGGTTTGTCTGTGGCGCAAATGTTTGTCCTGTAAAGATTCCATAAGAGTATTAACAGGCCCCCAGCAAAGATCAAGCTCTCCCAATTCCTTTTTCCAACGTTTCAGGGTTTTTTCTTTAAATTTTTTGCGCAGAGATTGTATGATTTCCTCTCTTTGTTTTTCATCAAATTGCAGTGGTGCATATTCAGCAAGATCAAGCTTTTTACAAAGAGTTTTCCAGAACCTGTATTCAACAGCACCAATGGTCAAATATTTATTGTCCTGGGTTTCATATGTATTATAAAAGGCATAACGATGGGATAAAATAGTGTCTGATCTTATTGGAGCCTGACCGGTTAACTGTTGGAAAAAAAGAGGGATCTGTAGAAAACCTGCCATTGAATCTGTCATGGAGATATCTATATACTGCCCTTTGCCATTTTTGTCCCTGGCATGGAGGGCAAGAAGAATACCGATAACTGCGTTCATGCTGCCGCCGGCAATATCTGCCATCTGAATACCTGGTATGGAAGGTGGTTTGTCAGGTTCTCCAATCTGGTCAAGAACCCCTGCAATACCAAGATAGTTGATATCATGTCCAGCACGGTTATGATAGGGCCCTGTCTGGCCAAACCCTGTGATGGAACAATAGATGATTTTAGGATTTATCTTTTTTACACTTTCATAGTCAGCGTTTAATCTTATGGTTGTGCCGGGCCTGAATCCCTCAACAATGATGTCTGCTTTTTTAACAAGTTGGTAAAATATTTCCTGGCCTTTTTTTGTTTTAAGATCAAGGGAAATATGCTCCTTATTCCTGTATAAAGGTGTAAGAAAAGGAGCATCATTTTTAAAACGTTTGTTTTCAAGTGCTATGACACGTGCGCCATGATCGGCAAGGATCATGGTGCAGTAGGGGCCTGGCAGAAGCCTGCTTAGGTCAAGCACTGTTATTCCTGATAATGCACCATTGTTGCTCATTTATATTCCTCCATTTCGACGGGTTGTTACGGAATGCAAGTTTTTCCAACGCAGAAATTGGGGCTCAAAGAGGAGCGTATGCTCACAAATTGGTGTTTTGTAACAGCCTGTCGGTTATAAGCCCATGAATTTTGCTGCTATGCCCTTCATGATCTCATTTGTACCTGCAAATATAGACATGACACGGACATCTCTTTTTGCCCTTGCAATGGGGTTTGTCTCAAGCAGGGCAGACTCTTCACACAGATCCATGCTTCTTTCAGCTATTTCATTTACCATGTCAGTAGTCCACTGTTTTGCCATGGATGTCTCAATGACAATATTTTTTCCTTCCATGTGGTCAACACATAATTTTTCCATAAATGTTTTTCCAAGTTTTACCTGTGTTGTCATTTCAACTATTGCAAACCGGACAGCCTGGGATCTTGTGAGAGGCTTGCCATTGATCATGGTTGTTTTACAATATTCAATAATAAACTCCATAATACGTTCGGCTGCAAAAACAGCTCCCATTGCACACACAAGCCGTTCCTGCTGAAGTTTTGTCATGAGCTGCAGAAAACCCGAACCAGGATCTCCAAGCCTGTTGGCTTTTGGAATGCAGCAGTCAGAAAAGAATAACTCCGCTGTATCCTGGCTGTTCCACCCCATTTTATCAAGCTGCTTACCTCTTTTAAATCCAGGAGTATCAGCTTCGAGAAGATATAAAGAGATTGCCTGATGTTTGTTTTTAACAGCAGGGTCGGAGGCAGCAAGAACCACAAGATCACAGTTTATGCCATTTGATATAAATGTTTTGGAACCATTGATTATTACATTATCTCCATCTTCAATGGCTGTTGTTGTCATTGCTGAAAGATCGCTGCCTGCATCTGGTTCAGTCATTGCAATTGCTGTGATAATCTTGCCAGAAACACATCCAGGCAGATATTTTGCCTTTTGCTGTTTTGAACCAAAAGCATCAATATAGGGAACAACCACATCACTGTGAAGACCTGCAGCAAGACCGCTGTGTACAGTATAAGAAAGTTCCTGGGCAACAATAATGGAGTAGAGAAAATCTCCTCCTATCCCGCCATATTCAGGGGAGATGGATGTACATAAAAACCCGGCCTTTCCAAATTTGAGCCATGCTTTTCTGGGGACAATATGATCTTTTTCCCATTGATCAACCTTTGGTGTTACCTCTTTTGCAAGAAAAGTTTTTAAACGTCCACGAAATTCATCGTGTTCCAGGGTATATTTTAATATATCCATATTGTTTATCTCCTCTCTCTACTTTATTTTTCCTGTTACAGCTTTTCCTATGATATCCTGTTGTGCTGCTCTGCTGCCAAACTTGAGTTCAGCCATTTTTGCATCCCTAAAAAATCGTTCTACTTCCGACTCTTTCATATACCCGTACCCGCCAAAAATCTGAATAGCTTCATCTGCAACTTCAACAGCTGCTCTTGCCGCAGTCATTTTTGCCATGGAAATTAAAGCAGTGTTGCTCTTATTCTTATCAAATAAAAAAGCTGCTTTGTAAGTGATCAATCTTGCAAGCTCAACCTTTGTTGCCATGTCAGCTATTTTATGCTGGATAATCTGAAATTTTGCAATTTTTCTGTTAAACTGCTCCCTTTGTTTAATATAGTCCACAGCACGGTCCAATGCTCCCTGGGCAATACCAAGGGCCTGGGCAGCAGTAATGATCCTCATTTCATTAAAAAAAATCTCAAGCTGATGGAATCCTTTACCCATTTTTCCCACAATATTTGATCTTGGGACTTTTACATTTTGAAATGAAAGTTCTGCGCTTTTCATCATATTCATGCTGAATTTTGCACCTGAATCTTTAATGAAAATATTTTTGTTGTCTGCTTCAATAATTACCATGACAAGGTTTTTTTCAGGAGATTCATTGGTCGGATCTATGTTGCAAAGCACAAGGTAAAATCCATTTTCACCAATATCTGTGACATGGGTTTTTTTCCCGTTCATAACAAGTTCATCTGCCTTTACAGCGGCAATTGTATTAATTGATGAAAGATCTATACCATGATCTGATTCTGAAAATGCAATGGCACAGCGCATATCTCCTTCACATATTTTTGAAAGATATTTTTTCTTTAAATCATTATCGCCAAAACGGTAAACTGCTTCAGAGCCTGAATTGCAAAGAGTTAAAACTATTCCCATTGTAGAATCAATCCTGCAGAATTCTTCTGCAATAAGGCCTGCTTCAAAAATTCCCAGGCTTCCACCTGAATATTTTTCATGAAATTGTATTCCAATAAATCCTAGATCAGCAGCTTTTTTCCATATTGTATCAGGAAATTTGCGTTTTTCTTCAAGCTCCAGTGTATAGGTTTTATCAAATTCTCCCTTTGCAAAATTCCTGGCAGCTTTTTGAATTTCCTTTTGTGATCTGTTAAGCTCGAACATTATATTTCTCCAGATAATATGACTGATTCAGCCTTTTTTTAATTTCCATTTTTTTTATGTATCTTCAACCACTGTAGCCACAATGGTGAAAGTGGTTTGCTTCTTTTTCCGCCGGGTTGTATCTTCCCATCTGTTATATGGTATTCACGGAATACTTTTGTATCTGCTATTTCACCCCATCCACATGCTTTTAATAGGGGATCAATTAATTCTGCCCTGGTTTCTAACAATAGAGCCGAGCCATGATGTCAGCCCCATATTTGCCAAATAGGAATTGCTGCGGTTTTCAATAAGTTCAGCAGCGGTTTTTCCGGTAGTTGCCCATAACATTTTATTCTGTACTTTTTTAAAGAAAATATGTGCCTGTTCTGATGTTTTGTTATAATCTATGGCAGTGGTGTATATATCCCGAATTTTTTGGTAAAATCGCTTCTCCGAAGTTCTAATATCCCGGATTCGTTCCAACCACTCATCAAAGTAGTCCCATTTATCGACCTGCTTTAATCGGCCATCATCCATGGCAAATCCCTTGATGATGTATTCTTTCAGGATATTGTTCGCCCAGATTCTGAATTGAGTGGCTCTTTTGGAGTTTACACGGTATCCTACGGCAATAATGGCATCAAGGTTATAGAATTCTTTGCTCCGGGTAACAGAGCGATTACCCTCTTTTTGAACTGTTTCCATTTTGGAAATAGTTGCCTCTTTTAGTAACTCACCCTCTTTAAATATATTGCTCAAATGCTTTGATATGGCAGGCACATTAACATCAAACAGTTCTGCCATTTTTTTTTGGGTCAGCCAGATGGTTTCGTCCTGAAATATGGTGTCAATTCTGACTGTACCATCAGGGGTGGTGTAGAGGACGATTTCTGATTGGTTGGATGAATTATTTTCCATTGTCTGAACCTTGATTTTCAATTTTCCTATCACCCTTACCAACCAAAGCCGCCTTTGCATTCAAATGAGTAACAACTTTTTTACCAGTTTTAGCCTCCAATTCTTTTCTTGCAACTTTTGCAACATTACCACCCTGTCTGGCTACTTCCCTGCTTTTATTAAAATTTGCCGGTTGTACTGCTTCTGAGATATCTTTTGTTGAGGCTTCGGCAAGCATATTCAAAATTAATTCCGTGTTTGTCATATTATCCCGGAGATTTTCTTTTTTTAGACCTTTTAATATCTTATATTGCTTTGTAGTTTTTTCTGCCCATGCTTTTGTAATAATATCGGTTAAGGTTGCAAACGGCACACCCTTTTTTATGCCTCTTTTTTCCCACTCATCGGTAAGTTCTTTTCTGATTTCAATGCTTTTTAAACGCTGGTTTATCCAGCTTTCAGAATATCCAAGCTGAAGATATTGTTTTAATGCCCTGTCAATGGTCAGTTCGGGGTCCTGCATTTCGTCTAATCTTTCAGATGCAGTTTGAGCCAACCAGAGCTTGAAAGGTTCTGCTTTGGGTGATGGAATGGATTGAATTAGCCTGAAAAGCTGTTCTGTATCAGTAATATCAGTCAGCCTCATTTTACCGTCAGCAGCACGCATTTTCAACTGGTGACAATGTGTCACCGTTTCATTCCCTTCTTTTTTTAGTCGTTCTTTAAGCTTATTCCAATATTTTCTTGCCCTTTGATAATCCGTCTGTTCCGTTAAAACAGCAACAACATCAATAATTGAGATATACCATTTTTCTTCATCACTATCCCAAATAGTTCGGATTTGAGTGCTTTCATAAAATTTTACTATATCTTTTTTGGTCATTTCCAGCCTTTGTCAATTACCAATTTTAAAGTATCCATTAAATCAGTTCTTTCACCTTGTTCAAATTCCTGGCAGCTTTTTGAATCTCTTTTTGTGATCTGTTAAGCTCAAGCATTATATTTACCAATTATGGAAACACTGCAAATATTCTGGAAAGGAAATCCCCCAAGGTTGTGGGTAAGGCCATTCTTTGGATTATCAAGCTGACGTTTCCCGGCTCTTCCATGGAGCTGGAGATACATTTCATATAACATCCTTATGCCAGATGCACCAATGGGGTGGCCAAAACATTTTAATCCTCCGTCAACCTGGCAGGGTATTTTTCCATCAAGATCATAAACACCATCCATGATGTCTTTTACAGCCTCACCCCTTTTAGAAATATGAAGATCTTCCATGGTTACAAGTTCAGTGATGGAAAAACAGTCATGGACTTCCATCATGCTTATCTCTTCTCTTGGGTTCTTGATACCGGCTTCTTCATAGGCCTTGATACTGCATTTTGAAGTTGTCATGAAGTGATCTCCATCCCAATCATTAAATCCTGCCTCCTGGCCACTGGAAAGGGCAATCTGCAACGCTTTTACACTTATAAAATCTTTTTTACCCATTTTTTTTGCAATTTCAGGTGTTGTGACAATTGCACATGCTGCTCCATCACTCACGCCGCAGCAGTCATAAAGCCCTAATGGATGGGCAATAATGGGAGAGGATAATACCTGTTCTTCAGTGATTTTTTTTTGCAGGTGTGCCTTTGGGTTTAGCAGGCCGTTATCATGACTTTTCACTGAAACATGGGCCATTGCTCTTTTAAGATCCTGGTCAGATATATTGTATTTTGAAGTATAGGCACTTGCAAGCTGGGCAAAGGCCCCGGGGGCAGAAAGGTTAGGCCACCACTGCCAAACAAGAGTCCCGGCATTGGAACCAGGATTTGGCAAGCCTCCGTAGCCTGCATCCTTGAGCTTTTCAACACCAAGGGCCAGACAGATATCATAGGCACCTGAAGCAACAGCATAACAAGCTCCCCTGAATGCCTCGCTTCCTGTTGCACAATAATTTTCAACCCTTGTAACCGGAATCATGGGAAGCCTCAAGCTTGTAGCAAGGGGCATTGCAGTTTTTCCCACATTAACTTCCTCAAGACAGGTACCAAACCAGGCAGCTTCTATATCATTTTTTTCCAAACCTGAATCAGCCAGACACTCTTGAAAAGCCTCCACTATGAGTTCTTCTGCTCCAGCATCCCAGCGTTCACCAAATTTGGTGCATCCCATACCAATTATTGCAATTTTATCTTTAATTCCTGTTGCCATGGGTCTGGTCTCCTCCTAAGTATTGAGATTGAATAATTTTTCAATGAGCTGGGACTTCATAATATCACCGTCAAGGGAAAGCTTTCCAGATGTAAAGGCCTGCATGGAAGTCATGGCTCCTGTAAAAAGTTTTACAAAATTATCATCACTTATGGTCAAGGTGCAATTAGGGTTTTCAGATGTCCCTTCCAGGATATTACATTTGCTGTTTTTTACTTCAACTACCCACTTACCACCTTTGGGACCTTTAACATTAAATTGAAAAATCACATCAACTTCTTTTGCTGCATCTTTATTAAATCCTGCAAGCAGATTATCGAAAATTTCTGTTGGGTCAAGAGCGCTCTTGCTTGAATCTTCAGAGTCTGTTTTTTTTACCTCAGTTGGAGGATCAAGAAGAGAGAGTACAGCACTTGTGGCATCTGTTATTTCCTGTGCATTTTCCATATTGTTAATTTTATCAAAATTTGCATGGATCATCTCAGGAGTTGGAGGGTTTTGGGAATCTCCAATCTGTAAACCACTGCCTGTAAGTATTGCAACACGATTAAAAAATCCCATGCCTGCATTGAAAATCTGTCCTGTCTCTTTACAATCATCACTGCATAGATACAATACCATTGGTGATACAAATTCAGGTTTGCTCATCTCAAAAAGTTCAGGAGGCATAATATCTTTGGTAAGCCTTGATGCAGCAATGGGAGCAATGGTATTTACCATGATATTATACTTTGCCCCTTCAAGCTTAAGAGTATTCATCATGCCTACAATACCAAGCTTGGCAGCAGAATAATTTGTCTGGCCAAAATTACCATAAAGACCTGCCGCAGATGTTGTCATTATAATTCTGCCGAAGTTCTGGTCTTTCATAATCTTAAAAGCTGGCCTGGTTACATTAAAAGAACCATTAAGGTGCACATCAAGCACTGGATTCCATGTCTGGGCATCCTGCTTGAGAAAGCTTTTATCACGCAGTATTCCAGCATTGTTAATTAAAATATCCAAACGCCCAAAGGTGTCAATGGCCATGTTTACGATATTTTCACCGCCTTTAACACTTGCCACATTATCGTAATTTGCAATGGCATTGCCGCCTACCTTTATGATTTCATCCACAACAGCCTGGGCAGGAGTTGAAGAACCCCTTTCTGAATCACTGGGCACAGAACCATCAGCAGCTGAACCAAAGTCATTAACAACAATACTGACACCGCTTTTGGCAAGATCAAGGGCATAAACCCTTCCAAGCCCTCCGCCAGCTCCCGTAACAATGGCAACCCTGTTATTATAAGATATCTGTTCCATTTTTTGTGCAGCACCCGGGATCGGCATTGCCTTCCAAAAGTAATTTACAAATCCTCTCTGCTTATCTTTTGTTTTCAGTCTGAATACCATCTTCATTGGCAGCCCGACTTTGAGCTCATCTGTATCACAATCGGTGAAGTCTGCCATCATTCGCCCGCCATGATCAAACTGGATCATGCCGTATTTATGGGGAGGATCTATGGATACAGCAAGAAGATCTGCTGTAAATGTTTTTATTTTGGCATTAATATCTGCAAATTCATAATCCTGCTGGCTGTTTACAGCACCGCAATCCGGGTTTACACAAATTTGTGTTTTTGGAAACTGAGCTGTACTGCATGATTCACATCTGCCTCCCACAAGTCCAAGCAGCATTTTGCGTTTTCGCCATAAAGTTGTCATTGAGGTCTGTGTGGGGGCTTCTGCCCTGATTCCCATTTCTGTCTTGATCAGATCTCTGAATTTTAAAAATCTAAGATAATTATCTGTTGTCAGTTTGTTTTCAATGGAGCCTTTGAACCCCCGGCGTGGAGCAAGATTTTTTATATTGTCTGTAACTTTGAAATAGAGTGCATTGCACCCCTGGCCAAATCCAGCCATTATAATACCATCCCCTGGTTTAGCCTGCTCCAGAGCTGCAACAAACATGAGGATGCAATGAGCTGCACCTGTTTCTCCACACACTTCATGCATGTTGTCCACAAGTTTTTCATCAGATGCCCCAAGTTTTTTAGCAATTGCCTTGTGATCACGTTTGAAAAAGCAGGGATAAACAAGCTTGTCAACATCATCCATTGTAATATCAAGTTTTTCCATAAGGCCGTTTATGGCCTTTGGAATAATTTTTCC
>CAZYDL010000104.1:0-10473 GCA_964646305.1 uncultured Desulfobacula sp.
CTGGGCTGCAATCCCGGCTCCCCAGCAAAGACTCCCCTCTGGTTGTGTCACACCTCCAAAACAATTGAAAAATATATTTTGAATTCTGTTCTTTATCCCGCCATATCCATCACATGTATAGTTTAATATGGCTTTTGTGCCATATTTGTTTTTAATGGATGTCAAGTTTTGTGCTATAATATCAAAGACTTCTTCATAGGAAGCCCTTTTAAAGTCATTGCCTTTTTTGATAAGCGGATGTTTTATTCTCTCGGGGTGATAAAGACGCTGAATAAGAGCTCTTCCTTTTTTACAGACAAACCCTTTTGTAACTGGATGGTCAGGGTCTCCTTCCAACTTAATAATTAAATTATTTTCGACTATAACAATAAACTGGCAAAGATCAGTACAATCCATTGGGCAGGAAACTTTAAATTGTTTTTTCATTGCACCCCTCGAACAGAGAACCGATTTTTAATACAATAATTAAAAATCGGCCCTTTGTAAACTATCTAATAAAATTTAAAAATGAAGCTTTTCTAATAAACTTTTTTTAACACCTTTGCCTCTGTGGGATAAAATATTTACAGGAGATCTTTTAAAAACTTTTCCAGCAACAGAACCCATAACACCGTTTTTCAAATTGGAACGTCCCTTGGTGCCCATGACGACGAGATCAGGAGACTCCGTGTTAATTGCCGTTAAAATTTCATCAACAGGTTTCCCAATTTTAAACAGAATCTTAACCTTAGCCTTGTCAATGTTAGCTTCATCTGCCATTTGGTTGAGTTGTTGCTTTCTGTCTTTGCGTATCTCTTCAACATAGTGTTCTGCATCAACATCATAACCCATGGAAACAATACTTTCCACTGATTCAATATCCCTGGAATTAATTATGCTTAAAACAATCAGTTCAGCATCACTATTTGCAGCCATTTGCACAGCACAATTAAAAACACCTTGTGAATATTCTGTGAATTCAAGGGGAACCAGAATTTTTTTAATATTATTCAATTTTCTCTCCTTTCTTAAAAATCACCCTAAGCTTCATTTGCTGTTTGAGCAGTTCCTTGTTTAGGAATTCTTGGTCTTTGCATCAAATAGAGAATACCAAAGATAATTAAAGCAACAGGATAAATATAATAGCGCTGATCATGGGGCAGGCCAACAAGAGATGCAATTGCGTCAGGTCTCATGGCACAGATAGTCACACATAAAAACAGAGGAACTTCCCAGATTTTATTTTTCGCCACAAACCAGCTTTGAGTTGCCGAAGCAAAGGCAAAATTACCAACACATGCCATGAAAAAAATTAAGAGTGCCTGGGGCCAGGAATTTATATTATGCAAGATAAGATCAGAGTTAAATATAAACATGAAAGGCAAAATTGCCGTTCTTATGTCATACATAAATCCCTGAAGCCCTGTTGCAATGGGCGGTGATTTTGCAATGGCAGCAGCAGCGTAAGCAGCAAGCCCGACAGGAGGTGTGTCATCTGCAAGAATTCCAAAATAGAAACAAAACAGATGAGCAGACATTAATGGAACAAACCACTCCTGGGCTCCGGCAATTGAAACGATTGCAGGTGCAGTCAATGATGCCATGACAATATAAGTAGCAGTGGTAGGAAGTCCCATTCCAATAACAAGACTGGCAATGGCAGTAATAACAAGCATAAGATATATATTCCCCCCGGAAATAACATCAATAATTTCCGTAATCAGCCCTCCAAGACCCAATGCCACAACACCGACAATAATGCCTGCTGCTGCTGTTGCAAGGGCAACTGAAACCATGTT
The DNA here is from genome assembly GCA_964646305.1 of uncultured Desulfobacula sp. Classification (GTDB taxonomy): domain Bacteria; phylum Desulfobacterota; class Desulfobacteria; order Desulfobacterales; family Desulfobacteraceae; genus Desulfobacula. Next base: position 1,779 of record CAZYDL010000104.1, read on the forward strand.
GCGAGCTCCAGAGGCAAGAGCCCCGAAAATATCAACAACAGCTTTTTTTATTGAAGGACCTATGGGGGTTTTTGCAATATACGCCTTTACAGGTTCCTGTAACAGCATAACAAGTCCCATAAGCCATATGGCATGGAATGCTGCAAGTTCAGGTGAATGCCTCACAATAACCAGCTCATAAAGCAGCAGTGAAATAGGGATCAAAAAATGAAGCCCGCTGAGAAGAGTTTTAAAAAAAGCAGGGAGTTCGTTTCTCGGTATCCCTTTTAAGCCCAATTTAGATGCCTCAATGTGGGTAATATAAAACAATGCAGCATAGGAGGCAAAAGCCGGAATAGCAGCAGCTTTAATAACTTCCACATAAGGAACATTTACATATTCTGCAATAATAAATGCAGCAGCCCCCATAATGGGAGGTGCCAGCTGCCCATCTGTGCTTGCAGCAACCTCGACTGCAGCAGCCTTGGTGGCAGGATAACCTACCTTTTTCATCATTGGTATGGTAAATGTTCCTGTGGTAACAATATTTGCAATGCTTGAACCGGATACCATTCCGGTAAGACCGCTTCCAAGTACTGCAGCCTTTGCAGGCCCTCCCTTGAAACCGCCAAGAAGGCTTAAGGCAAGTTGAATAAAATAGCGACCGGCACCTGCCTTATCCAGCATGGCACCGAAAAGTACAAATAAAAAAACAATGGTTGCAGAAACATCAAGAGGAATACCATAAATACCTTCGGTGGACATGGTCATCTGTCCCACAAACCGGTTCATTGATACACCTTTAAAAGCGATGAGGTCCGGCATATATGCTCCAAAAAAAGCATAAATACAAAAACAGATTGCAATGATGGGAAGTGCCGGCCCTATCACCCTTCTGGCTGCCTCAAGAAGAAGTCCCGTCAACATGATACCAATGATAATATCCCTTTGAATCGGTGCACCATACCTCATTGTTATTCCCATGTAATCGAGCACAAGATAAAGAGCACAAAGGCATGCAATAATTGCTATAATATAATCAAAAACAGGAATTTTATTTGTGGCAGACAGAAATTTCAGTCCAAACCTTTTTTTCTTGAACACTGGATAATTTAAATAAACCATCAATAATGCAAACCCAAGATGGATTGACCGGATATATGTAGAGTCAAGTATCAGCCAGCTTGCTATGGACAACTGAAACAAACTCCAGGCTACTGCAATTGTCGGAATTACCCATTTTTCGATTCCAAGAGGTTTTCTTCCTATTCCTTCCTCTTCCTCTGCCATTTTTCTGGCAAGTTCTACACCCTCATCAATTTCCTGAATTTGAGAATCACTCATAAATTTCACCTAAGTTTAGAGCAGCAGTGGAAAAGAGATCTCTTTTCCACTGCCAATAGATTAAATATCATTCAAACTAATAAATAATTATTTGAGTCCTACTTCTTTGTAATACTTCATGGCGCCTGGATGGATTGGAGCTGACATACCAGTCAGCATATCTTCTTTAGTAAGGCCGGCATAGGCAGGATGTAAGTTTGCAAAAGCTTCAAAGTTGTCAAAGACCTCTTTTGTAATTGCATAAACAATATCATCAGATACTTTTGCTGATGTAACAAAAGTTGCTTTTACACCAAAGGTTGGAATGGAAGCTTCTTTATTTGCAGCACCTGGATAATTTTTCATCAATGTTGCAGATTTTGCATAATAGGGATATTTTGCCAAAAGGCTGTCAACATTTTGAATGGGGACAAATTTTATCTTGCGGGTTCCTGAAGTTGCTTCCTTGTAATATCCTGAAGGATGTCCAACTGTATAGAAGGCTGCATCAATTCTTCCGTCCTGGATAAGTCCTGGTGCTTCAGCAGCTTTTAAACTTTCTGCATGGAAATCTTTTTCCCAGTTCAATCCATTGGCTTCTAACGCATCAATGGCATTCTGGCGAAATCCTGCACCAAAATTTCCAATATTAACTCTTTTGCCTTTAAGATCGGCAAGGCTGTTGATGTTGGCATCCACTGCTGCAATAAGGTCAACTGTTTCTGCATGGATGGAAAATACTGCACGAAGATCTTTTTGTGGTCCTTTATCTTTCCAGTCAGCAAGTCCTTTTGTTGCCTGGTACTGGCGGTCAGACTGAGCAACACCAAATTCAAGGTCGCCTGCCATAATTGCATTGATATTAAATACAGAACCACCAGTTGATTCAACAGTACATCTTAAGCCATACACTTTTTTCTTTTTATTAACAATCTTTGCAATTGCACCACCAGTTGGATAGTAAACACCTGTAATACCACCTGTTCCGATTGTTACAAAAGTTGTTTTAGCCTGGGTTTCAGTAACAGCTGAACCCATCAAAAGTACCATGGTAAACAAAAAAGCTGTAGCGAGAATTAATCCTTTTTTCATAATAAATCTCCAAATTTAAATGTTAAAAATTTTTATAATAATTAAATTGCCTCTTTTTTTGCGCCTCCTTTCATATCTATTCAATTTAGTATTTATAATTGTTATAATCAACAATCTATTTTGTAAAGCTTAAAATGTGAATGTCATTCATTTTTTAAGTATTATTCTTGCATCAACAACATCCAATCCTTTTTCATATAACATGACAGGGTTTAAATCCATCTCTTCAATTTCTGGATAGGATTCTATAAGCTCGGAACACATGGATAAAAGTTTTCTTAAACTCTTTTTATCATAACCTTCCTGCCCTCTTACCCCATCAAGAAGAACAGAGGAACGAGTTTCGCCTATCATTTTTTTGCAGGATGTTGGAGATACAGGTAAAACCCAGAAAGTTACATCTTTCATGATTTCAACCATGATGCCGCCAAGACCATACATTATTACAGGGCCAAACTGCTCATCTATTTTTGTTCCGATAATAATTTCAAGCCCTTTTTGGGCCATTGGAGCAACAAGAACACCTCGGATATCTGCATCAGCATTATATATTCTTGCATTTTTTATAATCTGTTTAAAAGCATTTTTAACTTCTTTTTCACTGTTTAAATTAAGCTTAACTCCATGGGCATCACTTTTATGCAAAATATCAGGAGAAACGATTTTTAATACAACACTGCTGCCAATTTTTTGTGCCATTTCCCAAGCTTCCTCTTCACTCTTAGCAACCTTTCCTACTGAAGTAGGTGCGCCATGGAATTTGATCAACTGTTTTGCTTCATGCTCAAGTAGAACATTGCGCCCCTCTTTTCTGGCATTTTCAATAATTTTTTGACCTTGCTCTTTTGCTTTGACACGCCAGTCAAAAACAAAATTAGTTTTACCATGATAGGATTTTAAATATTTACCATATTTGCATAAAGAAGCTACACATTTGCATGAAATATCAAGAGAATCATGAACAGGGATATCATAATGACGTAATAAATCCAATGCATGGGATTCGTAGGAACTGTAAAGGGAATGAACAATAATGGGTTTTCTGCGTTTTTTGATCATTGCTCCAAATCTGTGTGCTGCAGCTTCTTCTCCCACAGCAAGGCTCTCTTCAAATCTAATTCCATAGCCGCCAAAAAGCCCTACAACAAGAAGTCCTCCAACATTGGGGTCCTGAATAATAATTTTTGCACAATCTGCAAACACATTGGGATCAGAATCTGTTCCTCCTGCCACATCAACAGGATTAACTACAGATGCTGCTTCCGGCAGAATTTTTCTTAATTTTGCCTTTGTTGTTTCAGAAAGTTCAGGCAGATTAATGCCATAATCGCTTAAAAGGTCAGCTGCAATTGTGGCATGCCCTCCTCCATCTGCAAGGATTGCAATGGAATTATTCTTAATGGGAGGCTGGCTTGAAAGGGTTTGGGCCACTGGAAAAAGCTCATCTGAATTATCAATTACAATAATCCCTGCCCGTTCATAAGCACTCTTTGCAACTTCACTCATTCCTGCAAGGGAACCAGTATGGGAACCTGCTGATCTTTTCCCTGTTGCAGACCTTCCACTTTTAAGCAGAACAATGGGTTTTTTAAGGCTTGTATTATGTGCTTCCTGCAAAAATTTTCGCCCCTCACTCATACCCTCCACATACATGAGAATGGATTTTGTTTCTGAATCATTTCTAAAAAATTCAAGGTATTCATGGAATTTAATGTCTGACTCATTACCAACCCCGACATAATAGGTAAATCCTTCATGCTTGCGGATTGTTGCCTCTGTAATCAGAGTCAACGCCATGTTGCCGCTCTGGCATAAAAGAGCTATATGTCCCTTTGGTGCATTCTGAATTCCCACAAGATTCATATTTGATTTAAGGTTGATCATTCCTGAAGTGTTTGGACCAATAAGTCTTACACCTGCTTCCTGTGCTGTTCTAACAACTTCGAGTTCAAGTTCCCTTCCACGCTCTCCAAGTTCCCTGAAACCGCCTGCAATAATAATAGCTCCACTGACCTTTTTCTCACCACATTTTCTTAAAATTGCAGGTATGGTCCTTGCCGGAGTTGTAATAAGAGCAAGGTCAACATCTCCTTTAATCTGTGTTATGTCCTTATAACATTTAAACCCCAGGATCATATCTTCTTTTGGATTTACCGGATAAATTTCACCTTCATAGCCATCAGCTTTCAAGGTTTTAATTGCCTGGTAGCCTCTTTTTGTTTTACTTTTGGAAGCACCAATAATTGCAACGGATTTTGCATTGAGCACTTTATCTAACATTATTTTATTCCTTAAATATTAAACCAAACAATTTTTATATTTTTAATTTCAGTCGGTGTATATAATTATTACAAACCGCTCTGACTCTATTTTTTTCTCTGCTCAAAATCATCAAGTGATGCTTCTCTCTCCTTTGTTGAAACACAGGCAAGACAAGCTTCTATCTCATAATCCATCAAGGCTTCAAGGCTGCATTCTCCCTGTGCCATGAAAAAGCCTTTTTTAATCTCTTTTAAAGAGAAAGCAGAATTGGCGACAATCTTTTTTGCCATGGTAAAAGCCTCATCCATTAGATCAACAAGGGGCACAGCTTTATTTACAAGACCAATCCTCTCGGCTTCATCACCTGTAATATTTTCTGCTGTAAACAAAAGCTCTTTTGCCTTGCCAGGTCCAACAAGATCCTGGACAAGCCTGAAAGCCCCCCCGGTAACAGATGAAGTCACCCTTGCTTCAGGCGAACCAATAAAAGCCTCTTTAGCAGCAATTCTGATATCACAGGCAAGGGCAAGCTCATAGCCTGAACCAAGAGCATAGCCGTTAATAGCAGCAATAATTGGTTTTTCAAATTTTATAATCTTTCTTGAAGCTTCCTGCAGGGATTCAAGATATATTCTGTAGTCTTCAATGCTTCTCCCCTTAGAGTCTTTAAGATCTGCACCCGTTGAAAAAGCCCTGCCCTCCCCTGTAATAATCAATGCCTTGATACTGCTGTCCATTCTTGCATCTTCAAGAATATCCTGCATCTCAATCCAGAGCTGACGGTTCATTGCATTTAACACTTTTGGTCTATTGAGCTTGATAAGACCAATCTGATCTTTTTTTTCATAAATGATACATTCATAATCCATGGTATTCACCTGTTTATTTTATTTATATTGACTATTTTGATTCAATACGACAGACAAATAAAAAATTCAACCATAAAAAATCTTTTATAAAAATAAGGTGTCAGCAGGTTGTTACAGGATAAATAATTTTGTAATGATATGTTCTTGTTTGAAACAAATTTAACTTATACAGGCAGATTAAAGTTCGTTTTGTGTTTTAATACTGTTTCTTCCACTCTCCTTTGCAAGATAAAGTGCATCATCAGCTCTTTTAATCAGGTCTTCTTCAGAATCATTAAATTTGTACTGGGCAATTCCAATGGATATGGTCACATCTTCAAGATCCTGGCCTGTTCCTCTTAGACGCCATTTTCTGTTATTAATAATACTCTTTATTTTAACAGCAGTAATGGAGGCTCCTGAAAGTTCTTCCCCGGCCAATATAACACAAAATTCATCTCCTCCGATTCTTGCAGAGAAATCACTTTTCCTTAAAGATCGTGAAAGGATATCTGCCAGATTTTTTAATACGCTGTCCCCTGCAAGATGTCCATGATTATCATTTATCTTTTTAAAATGATCAATATCCACCATCATAATACAAAAGGTATCAGAGTTTTCAATGGCCTTTATCCTTTCATATTGCAGCCTTTGTTCAAAAGATCGTCTATTGGCAAGATTGGTCAGAGGATCAGTGTGAGCCTCGTGCTTTGTTTTTTTTAATTTGGATTTTAGTACATTAATATTTTCAGAAGATGATTTTATCATGGAATATGCTTTTTGATTTGATAATACCAGGGCCTTTGTTTCAACAAGGATTTTATCAATTATTTTATCAATATCATTATAATCTTTAACCTGTGAAATCTGTGTTGACAGGTCTTCTACCTCTCTTCCTTTGTCAGCCATACCATCCATGGAATCAGCAAAAAACCTGGATAGTTCTATAATAATTTCATGGAGTCTATTTAATAATTTGTCTGCTACAATCTGGTGATTTTTATTAAAATATTTCCCATAAATTTCTTTAATCTGTTCAGGCTTTATTTTACCATATTTATCAATAATTTTATCAATGGCTTTGCTGAGATCTGAATTTTTTCCTTCAACATACTCATAAAAAATTATTAGATTGATACCATTGGTAGCAAGGTTATATTTTGTAATATATTTAAGAGTCAATCTTAAGTATTCGCCTGCCTGTGCTTTGTTTTCCAGATATTCCATAATTGTGTCTGTTATGCTTCCTTAAAAGTTGCCATATAACAGGGTTTGGCAAAAAGTAAATATTTATTTAATCGGTTTTTAGCACAGATAAAAATGCAGACTGGGGAATTTCAACCGATCCCACCATTTTCATTCGTTTTTTCCCTTTTTTCTGTTTCTCAAGAAGTTTTCTTTTTCTTGAAATATCACCGCCATAGCATTTTGCAGTCACATCTTTTCTAAAAGCTGATATGGTTTCTCTTGAAATAATCTTGCCTCCAATGGCTCCCTGGATTGGTATTTTAAACTGCTGCCTTGGAATTTCTTCCCTGAGTTTTTTACATGCAGTTCTTGCCCTTGCTTCAGCTTTATTTCTATGAATAAGCTGGGATAATGCATCAACTCTTTCACCATTAATGAGAAAATCAAGTTTAACAAGGTCAGTTTCCTGGTATCCAGCAATCTCGTAGTCAAAAGAACCATAACCCTGGGTCACGCTTTTAAGCCTGTCATAAAACTCATAAACTACCTCTGCCAGAGGGAGTTCAAATTTCATCTCCATTCGGTTACGCGTTAAATATTGATAATTTTTACTTACTCCACGAAATTCATGGCAGACTGTCATAACATTACCCATATATTTATCCGGCACAATGATGGAGGCTTTAATAAAAGGTTCCCGAACCTTTGTAATTTCGGCAGGGTCAGGGTATTGGACAGGATTATCAATGATTTTAACGGTTCCATCCATATAGGTGATTTCATACATTACTGAAGGAGAGGTCAGGATAAGGGATACATCATATTCTCTTTCAAGGCGTTCCTGGACAACTTCAAGGTGTAAAAGCCCAAGAAATCCACACCTGTAACCAAACCCAAGAGCAGCAGAACTGTCTTTTTCATATTTAAGGGCAGCATCATTGAGTTTAAGTTTTTCAAGGGCCAGGGTCAGCTCTTCATAATCATCGGACGCCACAGGATACATGGAAGAAAAAACAACAGGGACAGGTTCTTTAAATCCACCCAGAGCTTTTGTACATTTTTTATCTGGCATGGTGACGGTATCTCCAATTTTCACGTCACTTATATTTTTAATTCCAGCAATAAAATAGCCCACCTGGCCAGCCACAAGTATATCTTGAGGTTTACGCTCTATTTGGAACAATCCCACCTCTTCAACTTTATACTGGGCATTGTTGGACATGAACAAAATCTTATCACCTTTTTTTATGCTGCCTTCAAAAATTCTAAAGTGTATAATAGTGCCCCTGAATGCATCGTAATGGGAATCAAACACAAGCGCCTTAAAAACAGAATCATCTGTGGAAGCAGGTGCAGGAATACCATCAACAACTGCCTGTAAAATTTTTTCCACTCCTGTTCCTTTTTTTGCAGACACAGGCAGAGCATCTTCAGGGTCAAGGCCAAGGTCTGCTTCAATCTGGTCTCTTGCCCATTCAATTTGAGCAGAAGGCAGATCAATTTTATTAATTATCGGTATAATCTCAAGATCATGCTCCATGGCAAGATATAAATTTGCAAGGGTTTGAGCTTCAACACCCTGGCTTGCATCAACTAGGATCAAAGCACCTTCGCATGAAGCAAGGGCCCGTGATACCTCGTAGGAAAAATCCACATGCCCTGGAGTATCAATCAAATTTAACAGGTATTGGGTACCATCCTTTGAAGTATAAGGTAAAGAAACTGTCTGGGATTTTATGGTAATACCCCTTTCTCTTTCAATATCCATGGAATCCAATATCTGATCTTTCATATCCCGATCGGAAATAATACCGGAAAGCTGTATCAGGCGGTCAGACAAGGTTGATTTGCCATGATCAATGTGTGCAATAATACTAAAATTTCTAATATTTTTTTTCTCTATTTTCAATTAAACTCCAGACTAAGTGCTGCAGACGGCTTAAAAGGCTCTCCTTTAGCAGCAATTCATGAAAAAATACAAAATTTATTGACAAATATACATG
>CAZYDL010000105.1:0-10465 GCA_964646305.1 uncultured Desulfobacula sp.
TTTTATATAGCCCGTTACAGGGGATTTACCTTTTGACCGCTTGGTTGGAACTTGCAATACCCTGAAGGGCAGAAGCCAGGTTCTAGAATTTGCTGCACTGACCGCCGAAAACTCGCTGCGCTCAAACACTTCGGCGGCTTAACCGTTCCGCAAATCAGAACCTGTAAGCAAAACCCAAATGCGTTCAAAAGGTAAATCCCCTTCCACTGAAAAGCATAACAGATCTTCAACCCATAATCATTTCGAAAAATGACTTTATTACTTCTTTTATATTGCTTGAATAGGATTTGAGAATCCCTATTCAATTTTACTACAAGTTAAGTTGAATATTGATAAGGTGAAAAATTACGATTGGTAGAAAGGGTTAAATGAATCTATTCTGGTGAAGTAGTTTTTGGTTTGCCATGATAGAGAAAAAACTCTTCGTAATATCTTGCAGGGCAATCCGCGCCTATATTGTATCTTACATTAAGATCAATTGCTTTTTTATAGTATTTTTTTGCTTTTTCATGAATATTTAGCAACCGGTATGCTTCCCCTAAGCTATAGTTGATAGCAGCATTATTGGGGGACAATGATAGTGCTCTATGTAGTGTAGTTTTTGCTTCTTCCCACTCTCCTTTTATGTTTAAGACAGCACCTAAATTGTGTAAAGCTTCTGGCAAAAATGGATCTAACTCTACAGCTTTCCGTAGCTTAGACTCTGCATCATTTAATATTTTTAATCTTTCATCCCCTTTCTTTATCAATTCGCCAATATGCAATTTCTCTTGAACAACATTAAATAATTTAGTTCCCCAATTATAAAACGCCATTGCATTGTTAGGATCAAATTTAATAGCTTTTTTGTAATATTTGGTCGCTTCTGAAAGATTTTTGTCATTACCAATAAGTACATGCACTTGAGAATTTAAAGGATCTATTTCAATAACCTGCTTATAATATTTTTTTGCTGATTCATGTTTGCCTAAGCTGCCCAATGCTACACCTAAATTTAAGAGGATGGCAGGGTTATTAGGCCGTATAGTATTCGCTTTTAAAAATTCATTATATGCCATATCATTTTTATTGATCATGGTATAAGTATAGCCTAAATTTGAAATTGCTTGCCAGCAATCTGGATTTTTGTTTATCGCTGCTTTATGTTTTGCAATTGCTTCGTCGAATTTTCGTTGTTTTGTGAGTATAGTCCCCCAAACTGTAAGGCTTAAACAATGATTTGGAAATAAGACTAATGTTTTTTTAAAAGAATCAATAGCCTTGTCATATTTTTTTAGAGCAAAATAAGCTTGTCCTAAAAAATAATAATTGGCAGCCATATCTTCTTCCACATTCATCCTGTTTTGGGTTAAAATTGAAACTGCCTCATCATATTGTTTATTTAAAACAGCATGTATCCCACGTTGAACTGGTGATCCAAGCTCAAAATAATTTAGTAATTCATCAGTTGTGACGTTATATTTTTCTGCAATTTCATTAATTCGATTAATTTCAGGAGGGTTATGTAAATTTTGAAATGCATCAATTACATCTTTTGTTATTGCTACAGCTTGATTATCTAATTCCTGTTTAAATTCAAGTCGATTTGGTGGGTCATTGTTCCTTTGCCTATATATTAATACTGCATTGGCAAAAATTGTTAAAATAGTAAAAAGAATTATAAGTTGTTTCTGATTAGGGTGCCAAAGACAAATTATACCCAAGATCACCGGTAACGCAAATGCTATTGTTGATAAAATCATAATAATTTTCTTTTTATTTTAATAGATTATATCTTTTACTCCTTTCTTTATAATATTACAATAATCTATTATTAAAGGAACATTTGTTTACCTAATGCTTTCTCTGTTAATCTATTTAAAATTTATGGTGTTCAGATCTTGAGATATTAGTTTTCCAATGAATGATTACCGATAAATCAAACTCAAGACTAATTATCCCTATCGGAACTATTCAAAAATTGGATTTTTCAAGGATACTATATTTATTCACAACTTTTTATGATTGGAATAAAACACAAGATATTGTGGTGAAAAATTTTTGATCTGGTTCAGATTTATACATACTTTAGCGGATTTTTGTTTGACAAGGATTGCAAAGGTCTACTACCGCTTCCAGTAAAGGTGTGTTTGCCTTGCGGACGCATTTGGACTTTGCATTACAGGTTCTTGATGAATGGAGCGGTTAAGCCGCCAAAGTGTTTGAGGGAAGAATGACCGAGTTTTTGGCGGTCAGCGTAATAAATCTTACGTGTGACCTTTAGGTTAGAACCTGTTGCAATGTACAACCAAGCGACCGAAAGGCAAACACGCCGGAACGGGTTACCAGTTATGTTCTATAGCAAATATTGAGTAACCTTATTAAAATTATCAGTACAATTTACCAACAGTTTCTTCTACAGCATTTACTATGGAACCATCTTCTAATAATTGCTTTACCTTAGCGATATCTGTGGATAAAAGCCGATCTTCTTTCATGTAATCTACTTTTGTCCTGATGACTTCATAGGCTGCAAGTGTTCCATCGCCTGCCTTCATATTAGTGAAAAGATCAATTGCCTGGGCTGCACATAACAATTCTATGGCAATGACTTCTTCAGTGTTTGATACAATCTCCCGGCATTTTCTTGCGGCAAAGGCTCCCATGGAGACATGATCTTCTTTATTGGCAGAGGTTGGAATGGAATCCACCGAGGCTGGATGGGATAACACCTTGTTTTCAGAAACAAGTGATGCAGCTGCATACTGGGCAATCATAAATCCGGAGTTTAAACCTCCATCTTCTATGAGAAATGCAGGAAGGCCAGAAAGCTGCGGGTTGACCAACCTTTCCACCCGTCTCTCCGAAATACTGGCAAGTTCTGCCATTGCAATACTTAAAAAATCGCAGGCAAGGGCAAGGGGTTGACCATGAAAATTTCCACCGGAAAGAAACTCATTGGATTCAGGAAATATCAGAGGATTTTCAGTGGATGAATTCATTTCAACCTTGATAATATTATCCACATAGGCAAAAGTGTCCCATGAAGCACCATGTACCTGGGGAGAGCACCTTAAACTATATGCATCCTGGACCTTTGAACAATCTTCATGGGAAGAGATAATTCCTGAATTTGCTGTAATTTTAAGCATATTGGATGCAGCTTTTATCTGACCTTTATGGGGTCTTGCAGCGTGAATTCTAGGGTCAAATGCACTCCTTGTACCCATGAGCGTTTCAAGACTCATACTTGCCGCAATATCTGCATGTTTGCAAAGATTCAAGGCATCATGGATGGCAAGGCATCCAAGGGCAATCATGAACTGTGTGCCATTTATAAGGGCAAGCCCTTCACCTGCTTCAAGCTCAAGGGGTTTTATTAATTTTTTTCTTAAGGCTGCAGCGCCAGTCATTTTCTGACCGTCAACAAAGGCTTCGCCATCACCTATCAAAACAAGGGCAAGATGAGCCATGGGAACAAGATCTCCACTTGCCCCCACAGATCCTTTTTCCGGAACCACAGGAAGAATACCTGCATTTAATATTTGAGCCAGTTTTTCAATGGTTTCAAGCCTTAATCCGGAATTGCCCCTGCAAAAATCATTTATCCTCAGAGCCATCATTGCCCTTACCACATCATCACCGGCACGTTTACCCATTCCTGCGGCATGGCTGAGCAGAATCTTTTTTTGAAGTTTTTTTGTATCACTGCCTGATATACTTACATTGGATAAAGCCCCAAATCCTGTGGTAACACCATAAATTCGCTCTCCGTTTTTTACCCATTTATCAACAAGTTCCCGGGATTTATTAATTTTTGATTCAGATTCCCTGGATATTTGAATATGGGTATTTTTTCTTGCAATACAAATAAGATCTTCAAGAAGAAAATCATGTCCATTCACAAGGATTATATTTTTCATTTTTTTTAACCTCTTATAAATTGTTCAATAAGTTTATATCTGTAAAATTCAATCCCTTTTTCTTAAAATTTCTAAAACTTTTTTGCACTGATTTGCAGCCCGTAAGTTTATCTCTTCTGCAAGCTTTATGGTTTTATTTTTATATTTTTTATCTTGAATATCTTTCATATTAATCATTACATTTTTATGGGCTCCCCAGATACCTGTCTGTAATGCCTTTGCCCCGACTTCAATATCGGATTTAGATGCAATATTGCCATATTGGGCAACCTGAATCATGGCATCCCAGGCAGTATCTGCAGTTTTCATGGTTGATAAAGGAATGTCAATTGCCTTTTTCAAACCCAGCTGCATCTCTTTTGTTCTAAATTCTTTTTCTTCCAAAGTCTCCTTTGGAAGGCCAAGGGCTTTGATATAATCATTAAAAGCATTGGTATCTGCATCAATCATTGGAATCAAAGCATTGGAGGCTTCATGCAAAGGCACGATATTTTTTCTCATTATTGAATCATAATTTTCAAATTTACGCACCCCAAGTGTGAGCTTGGCCGCCATGGAACCAAGGCCGGCACCAATAGCAGCAATGGCTGCCGAGGCTGAACCACCGCCAGGAGCTGAACTTCTTGATGCTATCTCTTCAATGAATTTTCTAACGCTCAAACCTGCAAGGGGTTCATCTCTTTCCTTGGCAATAATATATTCAATAATCTTCTCTTTGGGATTAAAAAGCGCTACTGAATTCAAACCAAGACGTTCAATGGCAAGACGAATTTTTTGATCCTCTTCAATGACAAAAAGATTTTCCTTTTCAATATAATATTCTGCTGCCATGAGAATGGCTTCCAAAGGTATCACACCCACAATTTGTGACCCTGTTACGGCAATATTTAATTTTTTTGCTTCTTTTTTAACTTCTTCAAAAAGTATATGCAACGGAGTGATATTATAATTGTTCAGGTTCACTGTAACCTGGGCAAGATTATAATCATCCACATACCACCCCATGCCTTTGACCTCTTTGAGCCTGCCTGGCTCATCTACACCACGGCCTGCCTCACGAAGGTTCAAAGCAATCCTGTGTGCCTGATTTGGTGTGGATAAAAGATTTACATTGTAAGCGATTAAAAAGGAGCGCGCCCCTGTCACAGTAGCTCCCCATTCTCGAATAAACCTTGCCGGCCCAAAATCAGGTTTCCACTCTTTGGTGACAATCCTTTTTTCTAAACCTTCATACTGCCCTTCCCTGATCTGGGGAAGCTTTTTTCTATATTCAAGACTTGCAGATTCTTCATAGAGATATATTGGAATTCCAAGTTCCTTGGAAGCTCTTCGTCCAAATTCCTTTGAAATTTCTATACACTCTTCCATGGTCACGTTTGCAATAGGAATAAAAGGACAGACATCCATGGCTCCCATGCGGTGGTGCTCTCCTTTATGGGTTGTCATATTAATTTTTTCTTTTGCAACCCGTGCTGAATTTAAAGCCCCTTCCAGGACAGCTCCAGGAGCGCCGACAAAGGTATAGACTGTCCTGTTTGTGGATTTGCCTGGATCAACATCTAAAAGGCGGCATCCTCTGGTCTGCTCAATGGCATCTGCAATGGCTTTTATGGTCTCTTTATTTCTGCCTTCACTGAAATTTGGAACACACTCGATTATTTTTTCCATATCAAAATTTCCTTTACTTAATTCCCTTTGCTTAATTCATGGTCGCAAATCCATGCCCTGGTGCAAACTTACCAACAAATTTGTATCTTGATCCAGATGAAATAATAATGCTGAAAGTGGCAACAACATCAAATGACCAGGTACGCCTTTTAAGTGACAGACATGGTTCATCTGGTTGAATTTTTAAATATTCTTGAATTTTACTGTTACAATTTACAGCCTCTATAATATGTTCAGCTTCCTGAACCGGTGCGATTCCAAGAAGATACTCACTTGGCGTAATCTTTGTAAAATCCTGCTCCACATAATAAGGAGCTACCAAGGGATTTATAAAGCGTTCTGAATACTGGATGGGTACACTTCTATCCTTGTGGATAATTATGGAATGAAAAATAATATCACCAGGGTTTATATCCATTTTTTGTGCAATTTTAAAATCTGCTTTAATCTCTTCCAATACTGCAATGTTAGAAGAGTGTTTCCCACCCCACCCTTTAATTTCCCGGGCAATACTCTTAATCTCAAGCAGAGCTGCATCTGGTTTAGGCCTTGACACAAAACTGCCAACCCCCTGGACTCTTACAATCCTGCCTTCTTGGCTGAGTTCTTTTAAAGCACGGTTTGCTGTCATTCTTGAAGCATTAAAAATTTTGGCAAGTCTGTTTTCCGAATAAATTTTGTCATCGGGCTTTAATTTGCCTGAATCAATATCCTCCACAATACTCTTTTTAATTTTTTCATATAATGTATATGGCTGATTTAACATGCTTATCTATTTTCCTGTTTATCTGTTTTCATGGAAATAACCATTAATAAATTTGTCTTCTTTCATGGTTTGCGTGCGACCCTTGGTTATGTTCTGCCCTAAAGGTATTGTGGGGCAGACAAAAACAACTTGACATCATATCTATACTTGTATAGACAAGTAGTATCTAAATTAAAAACATCTGTCAACCATAAAGAGAGGAAAAATTTTGACTAACAAAGAAAAAATCTTAAAAAAACTTAATATTGGGTGTGGTGTTGCACGCCCTGTTAAAGCACCAACAGGCACACAGATTCACTGCAAGGGCTGGCACCAGGAAGCTGCTTTGCGCATGCTTTGCAACAACCTTGACCCTGATAATGCAGAAAATCCTGATGAACTCATTGTCTATGGAGGGCTTGGCAAGGCAGCAAGAAACTGGAAATGTTTTGATGCCATTATAAAAACTCTTCTGGATCTTGAAAATGATGAAACCATGCTCATTCAGTCTGGAAAACCTGTGGGCGTATTAAAAACCCATGAGCATGCCCCGAGAATCCTTATTGCCAATGCCAATATTGTTCCAAAATGGGCGAACTGGGATTATTTCCATGAACTTGATAAACTCGGTTTGATTATGTACGGCCAGATGACAGCAGGTTCCTGGATTTACATCGGCACCCAGGGGATTTTGCAGGGTACCTATGAAACCTTTGCAGCTCTCGGTAAAAGCCATTTTGATTCTGATTTAACAGGGAAAATTATTGTAACAGCAGGACTTGGAGGTATGGGTGGAGCCCAGCCCCTTTCTGTTACCATGGCAAACGGTGTTGCAATATGTATTGAAATAGATCAATCACGCATTAAAAAAAGGCTTGAAAAACGATATCTTGATATTGAAGCACCCAACCTTGATAAGGCAATTTCGATGGCACAAAACGCTGCAAAAAAAGGCAAAGCTCTTTCCATCGGACTTTGTGCTAATATAGTGGATATTCTTCCTGCCATGATAGAACAAAACTTTATTCCTGATGTTATAACTGATCAAACCAGTGCCCATGATGAACTCAACGGCTATTTCCCCCAGGGGTTAAGCTTTGATAAAGCATTAAAGCTTAGAAAAACAGACCCTCAAAAATATAAAACCCTGGCATTAACTTCCATGGCAGACCATGTAAGAGCAATCCTTGAACTGCAGAAAAAAGGAGCCATTGCCTTTGATTATGGCAATAATTTAAGGGCACAGGCAATGACACAGGGAGTTGATAATGCCATGGATTATCCAGGCTTTGTTCCAGCTTATATCAGGGAACTTTTCTGCCGAGGTGAAGGTCCTTTTAGATGGGCTGCACTTTCAGGTGATCCAGAAGACATCAATGTAACTGACAAAGAACTTATTAAACTTTTTCCAAAAAAAACAAAAATGATCCAATGGCTTAAAATGGCAGGAGAAAAGATTGAACACATGGGTCTTCCCTCACGCATCTGCTGGCTTGGCTATGGTGAGAGACAAAAGGCAGGCAAGCTTTTTAATGATCTTGTAAGAGATGGTAAAGTGAAAGCTCCCATTGTAATTGGCAGGGATCACTTGGACTGCGGATCTGTGGCATCTCCCTACAGAGAGACAGAAGCCATGAAGGACGGCTCTGATGCCGTGGCAGACTGGGCATTATTAAACTGCATGACAAATGTTGCTTCAGGAGCAACCTGGGTCTCCTTCCATGATGGCGGTGGAGTGGGTATTGGATATGCTCTTCATGCAGGCCAGGTCACAGTGGCAGACGGCACAAAAGAAGCTGAAAAACGGGTTACCACAGTGCTTGAAAATGATCCCGGCACAGGTATTATCCGCCATGCAGATGCAGGTTATGAAACTGCCATCAATGTTGCCAATACAAAAGGTGTTAAGCTTCCTATGATCAATATGTATCAAGATTAACATGTATTAAAAAAAAGCCTGACAAACAAGTTTTGGGGTTTAATGTTCAAACCATGGAGTTGTAAACAAAATATGCAAGTTTTACTGCCCGATAAAATAGATACTCTTTTAATAAACTGCCATATTGCCACCATGGCAGATAACAGCATTTCCATTATTAAAGATGCGGCCATTGCTGTTACAGGACAAGTCATCTCATGGGTTGGCAAAAAAAAGAATCTGCCCCAAAAATTTCAAGACCAAAATTTTAAACCCCGACATTTTATACCAGGGCACAAAAAAATCATTGACTGCAAAAGCAGATGGATTCTGCCAGGTTTTGTGGACTGCCACACCCATCTTGTCTATGGAGGCTCCCGATCCAATGAGTTTGAAATGAGACTTAATGGTGCAGGGTATGAAGAAATTTCAAACAAAGGAGGGGGCATATTTTCCACGGTCAATGCAACCCGCAACACTTCAAAGGACAAATTATACGAATCTTCATCAAAACGAGTTAAAACCTTGTTAGAACATGGCATCACAACTTTGGAAATTAAATCAGGGTATGGGCTCAACCTTAAAACAGAATTAAAAATTCTTAACGTAATTAAACAATTGGATAAAAATTTCCCTTTGCATATTAAAGCAACATTTCTCGGAGCACATGCCCTTCCAAAAGAATTTAAGGGCAATCCTGATGGATATATTGACCTTGTTACCGAGGGAATGCTGCCAGAGATTAAAGACCAGGGCATTGCAACAGCAGTGGATGTCTTTTGTGAAAGCATTGGTTTCTCACTTGACCAAACCAGAAAAGTATTTAAAAAAGCTGAACAACTTGGATTTAATTTAAAACTTCATGCAGAACAATTATCTGATTCAAAGGGTGCTGCCCTTGCCTCTGAATTTAACGCGCTGTCCTGTGATCATCTTGAATATCTTGATTTATCAGGTGCAAAAAAAATGGCTCAACATAATGTAATTGCCGTTCTTTTGCCTGGAGCATTTTATTATTTAAAGGAGACTCAAAAACCACCAGTTGACATCTTCAGAAAGCTTGGAATCCCCATGGCAGTATCAACAGACCTGAATCCTGGCACAAGCCCTGTTCATGCCATGACACCCATATTAAATATGGCGTGTGTACTGTTTGGAATGACCTGTGAAGAGGCACTGCTCGGGGCAAGTATCAATGCTGCAAAAGCACTTGGACTTGAAAAATCCAAGGGAAGCATCGAGCCTGGCAAGGATGCAGACCTTGTGTTATGGGATATTGATACCCCTGCTGATCTTTGTTATCTTTCAGGATTTAGTCCTGTTGAGATGGTAATGTTAAAAGGAGAGTGTTACACCCTGTTTCATTAAAGAAACTCATTATCAAGAATCACAGCATATCCATGGAAAATCCTATTATAAAATTTAGTCTCATTATTGATGAACTTTAATATAAGTTTTTCAACAGAACTTGGAAAGCTCAAATTTGAACCACAAAAGAGAAAATCGACTTGTGAAATTTTCCTTGGAATGAATGAGACAAAAGCAACAAAAATCTGTGGAAAAAACTTGACAGTTATGACTATTTAGTGGAAGTGTAGATAGGTCAGGTGCCATTTAGAATCTAATTGATCAATATTCCATGGAACAAACAAATGAGAATAAAAAATGGATAACACTGTGAGTAAATACATAGAAAATAAAAATACTGTTGACGATATAATAAATGGGGTCGGAATCCTTTGTGGCAAGCCTGAAGTAACTGGAAGGATTGGTTGCCTGGTAATATCAGTTATTTGTGTGATAAGTACAATTATTTTTGCCTGGGGTTCATTTATCGCTGATCCTGTGGTACGAGAAGATATTATAATATCTGCAATTTATATCCTTATAACATTATCATGCATATTATTTACTGTATTTATTTTTACATACCCATCACGACCTAAAAAAAAACTCGTATTTGAAGGCGTATGGTTTTCTAAAGAGAAAATATGGTTGGGAGAACATGAAATTGTGCTTCAAGAGAAATGCTCCATTAATAATTTGATGAATAAGGAGCGCACAAATTGTATTCACGCAAATTGGAAACAAACAAAAAGAGTATCATGCATTGATAGAACAGAGGCGTCCATGGTTCTCCAAGTAGTGAATTCAAAATATGATAATAAGGACTATAGAAGAGCCTCTTGCAGAAACTATGAATATTTTATAGAAATAGTTTTTGGCAGGTTC
>CAZYDL010000106.1:0-10453 GCA_964646305.1 uncultured Desulfobacula sp.
GTCGAATATCGTATCGTTGGACCCGATGAGTTTAATGTTGTTGACGGAAAACTTAGTATGGATTCGCCCTTAGGTAAAGCAATGTTAGGAAAACGAGTGGAGGATAAAATCAAGATTTCTACTCCAAAGGGAGTGAAAGTTTTTTATATATTGAAAATTCGTTATTTTGAAAAAAATCTTCAAACCACAACATTTGGTATAAACCAAACTTTTAGTCTTTAATGTGAAATTCATCTATATAGGACAAGGCAAACACACTGGAACGGGTTGTGAAAAATTTCTTATGGTAAATATTAAGAGGCTTATTTGTCATGCTTGATATTCCTTGAGACATCATGTAATCTTATTTTTATTTTATGGACCTTTCATTTTGAAACAGGAGAACAAACATGGACAAATCAAACACTTTAGATATATTAAAAAATGCATTTCTCATGGAAAAAAAAGGTAAAAACCTATATCAAAAAGCAATGGATCACGCAAAGAGTGATGAGGTAAAAGATTTTTTCAAAGATCTTGTTGATGATGAACAGGAGCATATGAATATTCTTGAAAAACAGTTTAAAGCATATATGAAAGATGGTAAATTTGCGGCTGTGTACTATGAATATGATGACGGAGCTGCTGACGCACCAGACATTCTTGATCAAAACTTAAAGGATAAGATTGATGCTGCCAGCTTTGAGGCCACTGCCATTACAGCGGCCATAAGCTTTGAGACAAAAGCGGTGGATATGTATGCTCAAAGAGCAAAAGAGACTTCAGATCCAGAAGAAAAAAAAATTTACAACTGGCTTTCTACATGGGAGACAACCCATTTGAAAAAGTTAGTGGCTCTGGAAGAATCTTTGATAGAAGACGTTTGGCATGACAATAGTTTCTGGCCGTTTTAATTTGTGACCAAATGAAAAGTTTGGGTATATAATTGCTGCTGGTTGAACATGATTTAAATTTATTGTTCTATAAACTATGTTGGCACCTACCAGAGAAAATATTTTGATTTATATCTTTGCTCAAACAATGTTTTTTCCCAGTATTTGCGTGTAAAAACAATGAGGGGCCTGTAAAAAATAAAATCTGGCAGCACATGAAACCATTGATATCCCTGTTGGTGATAATATGTGCAAAGATCTTTCACAAAACCCATATCCAGGGCTGCAACTTTGATAGCACTCCGCTGGCAGTGTGAATTAATAAAGATATTGACAATCCTTATTTTAAAGCCATTTTCATGGAACAGGTCTTTTGCTTTTTTATAGTTTTGATACCTGCTGTAAGCATCCAATTGCGCAAAAAAGAAGAGAATAAGTCCATAACAGGCAATAAAACCATACCAGAGAAAATAAAAAATCTGATCATGTTCAAAGGCGGTCAGGGTGAGTCTGGCAAAGCAAAAAGATACAAAAAGCCCGCCAATGGCCATTAAATGAAGCAATAGAGCCACTTTAAAAAATCTTTTAACTCTTTGATGCAGGATATTTAATTTATGGATATTTGTATTCCTCTTAAAATAGAGAGTTAATCTAAATTTATCAGGGTACGGCCTTTGAGCTTTCCTTTTAAAATAAGGTCAATTTTATTATCTAATTCATCTAAGGGAATCTCATTGTAAATACTTTCAAGAAGGTTGAATTTCCAGTCTGTTGCAAGTTTGTCCCAGATTTTTAATCGAAATTCCATGGGGCAGTTTTGTGAATCTATCCCAAGAAGGGAGACCCCTCTTAGGATAAACGGGAAAACATTGATGGGAAGATCAGGGGAAGCTACATTACCGCAGCATGTCACAATTCCATCCTGCTTTATTGATTTAATGGCCGTTGCCAGGATTTGCCCTCCCACAGTGTCAATGGCACCTGCCCATTGCGGTTTTAAAATGGGCGGACTTATATTTTCAAGAAAATCCTCTCGATTAATAATTCTGTTGGCACCCAGTTTCTTTAAAAAGGTAGTATCTGTCTTCCCGGATACTGCGGTTACGCTGTATCCAAGGTGTGATAAAATGGCAACAGCAAGGCTACCCACACCGCCGGTGGCACCTGTGACAAGGACACTTCCATGCTCAGGTTTGATGGTTTGAGTGAGTTTGAATATGGACATGCCGGCAGTAAATCCAGCTGTTCCAAATATCATGCTCTCTTTTAAGTTCAGCCCTTGTGGCAGTTTTACTACCCAGTCTGCCGGCACACAGATATATTGTCCAAAGCCACCCTTTGTGTTCATTCCAAGATCATAGCTTGTAACAACAACCTTCTCTCCTTTTTTTATGGAATCAACACGGCTTTTCTCAACTATTCCTGCTGCATCAATTCCAGGGGTATGCGGGTATTTTTTTGTAACACCACGGTTCCCAATGGCTGACAGGGCATCTTTATAATTTAAAGAAGAGTAGTGAACCCGAATAAGAACCTCATTATCCGGCAAATTATTGATAGATGTATCCTTGACCTGTCGTGAAAATTCATTTTTTTGGGTTTCATCAACAATCAATGCTCTATATGCTAAGTTATCCATGGTCCTCCTTTTTAAATTGAGTTTATGATGCATAAATATCAAAAAGATCTCTGTTTCTTGTTAACATCTCACCTGTTAGAAGATCTTCCAATGCATCGTGATAATTCTCTTTTGTCACTCCGGGCACAATTTTGTGCTTTGCAATGGTTCCCAGAAGAGCCATATTCTGCATCCTTGTATCTTTTAATAATTGTGTATCCACCTTAATTGCAATTGCATTGGCAGTTTTACAGGCAGCCTGAATGTCTTTTGCTGTAATTTCATTTTCTTTGCCAAGCCTTACACCAAGCGGCTGCCAGGAAACATCCAGATATGCAAGTGTTCCACCTTTTTTTAGAGCATGTCCAAGTCCCCGCATGGCCTCATGCACTTCCATTCCAAGAACAAGATCTGCGCTTTTTTTAATGATCAGAGGAGAGTGAATACCCTTGCCGCATCGAATCTGCGATACAACAACACCTCCTCTCTGGGCAAGTCCGTGGGTATCCACGGCAATGGCTTTGATCCGGGCATGATCCAATCCCCTTAGCAAGGCCTGGCTTAACAGGCCAATACCCTGTCCGCCTACACCTGTTATATAAATATTAAATGATTTCATTTTGCTCCTTTATCAAAACCAATTGCATGTTCAGGACATGATGCTCTGCAAGATCCATCCCCGATACAAAGATCAAGGTTTATATCAATGCTTTTATCCGGGTTTCGAACAAAGGAGGGACAGCCAAATTCTTCTACACAGGCATGGATTTTTTTGCAGGTTTCCTGGTTGATCAGGATATGTTTTTGAACAAACCCGGGTTTTTTCCGTTGAAGTCTTGTAAACTTCAGCATGCAGGGATGTCTGGCAATAACAACGCTGATGCCTTTTATCTGCATTGATTGTTTCACAAGATCTGTTAATCTGGACTGGTTATAGGTATCACAGGTAAGTATGTTTTCCATGCCAAGCCCTTTTAAAAGATTTTCAATGGAAATTTTATCACCTGCATGGTCCTGGTGTCCGGTCATAGCTGTGGTGCCGTTGTCCATAATAATCAGAGTAATATTGTGGTTGTTGGATATTGCATTGATCAATCCAGGCAGGCCTGCATGGAAAAAAGTTGAATCCCCTAAAAAAGCCACTACTTTTCTTTTTTCATTAAACAAGGACAGCCCTGAAGCCATGCCCGTAGAAGCACCCATGCACATCAGAATCTCGCCGATATTATAGGGAGGCATATACCCTAATGTGTGACAGCCGATATCAGCCACAGTAATATCATCATTTTTCAGGGCTTTTTTTATGGCAAAGAATGCACTTCTGTGACCACATCCAGGACACATCTGTGCCGGCCTTGCTGGTACTTTAAAGGGCAGAATAAACGTTTTTGAATCATTACAGGTCATCAGATCAGGCCATGTTGTTGAAATTTTATCTTTTACCTTGTCAGGTGTATATTCACCAACATAATCTTCATCATCTGTTTTTCCAATCAATTTTGTTTTCAATCTGGCATCATAGGCCATGGCTTTTATCTGAAGTTCAAGAATATCATCCAGTTCTTCAAGAACCAGAATTTCATCATGGGCTTTTAAAAAAGAGAGTATGCAATCATCTTCAAGGGGGTTTACAGCACCAAGTTTTAAGATATCAGGCCTGTTATTGACATTTTCAAGGACATCAAGCACTGATAGATAAGTTAATCCTGCTGTAATAAGACCTCTGCCCTGGCTGGAACCAGAGTTGAATTCAATGTTGAGACCGGCATTTTTAATATATTGTCTGGATTGATGCAGTCTTTTAATTGATTCTCGTTTCATATCAAGTGCCATGGTTGTCAACGCGATATAGGGGCCGTTTGCTTTATTAAAATCAGTCTTATATAAAGATGTATTTTTATATTTATTAAATTTTATTTTCTCTCTTGCATGGCAGACATGGGTGGTCATTCTCAGCACTACAATGGTCTGTTCTTTTACAGCAAGTGCTGCAGCATGTTTATAGTACTCATAAGCTTCTTTTGGAGAGGCTGGTTCTAAAACTATTACCCTGGACATTTTATATACATTGCGATTGTCCTGTTCATTCTGGGATGAATTGGCACCGGGATCATCTCCCACGATAATCACCATACCGCCTGTGATATGCATTAACCCGAGCTGGACAAAAGTATCAAGGGCAACATTCAATCCAACACTTTTAAAAAACACACAGGAAAGATTGCCATTTAAGGCCGCACCAAAGGCCACCTCTGTTGCAACTTTTTCATTGACTGAAAATTCAAAATAAAAAGGGCATTTATCTTGCCCAATGCTTTGAATGGCATTTGCAATTTCAGGGGTGGGCGAACCTGGATAGGATGTTACCACCTTTGTCCCAGTTTCTATCATTGCCCTGACAACAGCTTCGTTTCCCATTAAAATTTCTTCAAATGGGTCTATATTGATAAGGATATTACCTAATTTTTTCATGGAGATGTCCTTTTAAAATTTAGTATTATTCAATATCTCAATGTGTGGACTATGATATCTGATTTTCCCTAGGATGTGTTTATGACAAATTAAAAACCATTAGTTTTTCCTTTGACATATCTTTTATGGAATATCCAATACCACCTGTGCCAAGACCTGATTGTGCAGACCCTCCAAAGGGCATCCAGTCAACCCGGAATGCTGTATGATCATTAACCATGACAGCTTCAGCTTGTAATCTCTTTACTGCATAAAAAGCATTGTTAATATCTTTTGTAAAAATTGCAGACTGAAAACTATAGGGCAGGGCATTGGCTTTTTGAATTGCATCATTTAGAGAAGAATAGGTATAAAAACAGACAACAGGTCCAAATATTTCCTTGGTTGATACTTTGGCATCTTTATCAGGATTGAGTATTATGGTAGGTGCATAAAGTGTATCAGAAATTCTTTTACCACCACAGAGTATTTTCCCACCCGATTGTGCTGCCTCATTGACCCATTGCTCAACCCTGTCCACCTCTTTTGGGGCAATTAGAGGGCCTACCTGAGTATTTCTATCCAAAGGATCTCCCACAATAAGTTTTTCAACCTCTGGGATGAATTTTTCCAGCACATCATCTATGATTGATTCATGTACATATACCCGCTGGACAGAAACGCAGACCTGTCCTGCGTGATAATATCCGCCTTTTAATAAACAAGGGATCAATTTGTTAATATCTGCATCTTTTTCAACAATTACAGGAGCTGCACCACCATGTTCCAGTGCACAATGAACTCCTGGTGCAGTCATGGAGCGAAGTTTCCATCCAACTCTGCCTGAACCAATAAAACTAAAAAAAGATATCCTTTTATCTGAAACCAGTTTTTTTGCATCCTCTCTTGTGGTGATAAGT
Source organism: uncultured Desulfobacula sp. (assembly GCA_964646305.1). Taxonomy (GTDB): domain Bacteria; phylum Desulfobacterota; class Desulfobacteria; order Desulfobacterales; family Desulfobacteraceae; genus Desulfobacula. The sequence continues at coordinate 5,862 of CAZYDL010000106.1, forward strand.
ACCTGGCAGAGTTTTTTTGGCAAACCTGCATTGTATAAAAGATCAATCAGGTTGAGACACGATAAAGGTGTGGTGCTGGCAGGTTTGATAATTACAGGGCAGCCTGTAGCAATGGCAGGTATTACCTGATGGACAATTAAATTTACAGGATGGTTAAAGGCACTTATGGCAAGGACAACTCCCCGTGGTTCCATTGTGGTAAAGGCAAGTCTGTTTTCAGAAGATATGGTATGGCCCATGGGTATCTGTGTGCCTGATAAAGTCTCTATCTCATTTATGGCAATATGAATGCCATGTATTGCCCTGTCCACTTCTATTTGAGTATCAATCCAGGGTTTTCCGCCTTCCTTTGCAGCTATCTCAATGATTGATTCTTTTTTGGCAGTCATGAGATGAATAAGTTTTTGTAATATTTTAATGATCTCATATTTTGGCAGTCTTGCATCCATATCTTTATGGGTTTGAAAAGCCAGCTCAAGTGCTTTTTCAACTTGAGGTGATGATGCAATGGCAATCTCTTTTATGGTCTTATTATCAAATGCAGCTTTTATTTTTAATTTGTCCATATTTTACTCCTGACTATTTTATGAGAAAGCACCACCCAAACTCAAGCTGTGGCTTTCATGTTTTGGTTTCTGCCCTTTAACCTGACGGTCAGAAATCAGGGTATTGTGGGCAAGGTATGGTGAATACCAGGGCTGCCTGTGGCTGTTTAAAGTGTGCATGTAATGTTTTCAAGGTCATGAATCAAAACCTTTGAATTTTCCCTGTAGTCAATGGGCAGATCGATCAGATGAACTCCAGGGGTTTCAAGACATTGTTTTAAAATATCATAAAATTCATTGGCAGCATTTATTCTATAACCCTTGGCACCATAACTTTGGGCATATTGAACAAAGTCAGGATTTGTAAAGTCAAGGCCATGCACTTCAAGCCCCATCTGCTCCTGTTTCCATTTGATCATACCATAGGAGGAGTCGTTTAAGATTATCACAACAAGATCAAGTTTTAGCCTGACAGCTGTTTCTAATTCCTGGGAATTCATCATAAATCCACCATCACCGCAGATGGACAATATTTTTTTATCAGGATACACCATCCTTGCACCAATGGCTGAAGGGAACCCTGCTCCCATGGTTGCAAGGGCATTATCCAAAAGCAGAGTGTTGGGAAGGGATGCTTTATAGCTTCTGGCAAACCATATTTTATAAACCCCGTTATCAAGGGTAACAATACCATCTTTGGGCATTGCTCTCTGGACGCAGGCCACCAGTCTTTGGGGCAGCATGGGAAAAGCGTCACTTTGTGAATCTTTTGACAAAGCTTTGTCAATGAGTTTTTTCATTTTCATGAAATAGGAAAAATCCCAATGCTCTTGTTTGTTTATAACCTGTGTCATTAAATTAATATTACCTGCAAGGTCTCCCACTACATCCAAGTGGGGAAAATAGACATCATCTGCCCGGGAGAAAAAATGGTTGACATGAATTACTTTGGGACCGTCCCTTTGCATGAAAAAAGGTGGTTTTTCAATAATATCATGGCCAAAATTGATTATCAGATCTGAGCGATCAACGGCACAATGGAGATAGTCATGGTCAGATAAAGCTGCTGTCCCCAGAAACAGGGGATTGTGTTCATCCACAACACCCTTACCCATCTGGGTATTAAAAAATGGTATTCCAGTTGTTTCAATAAAGGATGTAAAAGTCTTGACACAATCATGACGGGTGGGTCCAACGCCAATTAGGACCAATGGCCTTTTGGCAGCTTCAATTAATTTTACTGCCCTGTCAATAATCTGGTCACTTGCCCTGGGACGCTGTTTTGGATGAATTAAAAAAATATCTGCATCAGTCTCTTCCTTTGCAATATCTTCTGGAAGCTCAAGATGCACGGCTCCTGGTCTCTCCTCAAGGGAAAGTCTAAAGGCATCCCTTACCACGGAAGGCATGATATCACCATTTATAATTGTTTTACAATATTTTGTGATGGGTTTCATCATATCAACAACATCAATTATCTGGAATTTGCCCTGCTTAGATTTTTTTATTGGTTTCTGGCCTGTAATAACAAGCAGAGGCATGCCCCCAAGCTGGGCATATGCAACAGCTGTAACAAGATTGGTGGCTCCGGGCCCTAGTGTGGAGAGGCAGACACCAGTGGTATGGGTCAGCCTTCCATAGGTGGCAGCCATAAAACCTGCAGCCTGCTCATGGCGGGTTAAAATCAATTGAATGCTGGAATTTCTCAGGGACTCCAGAAAATCAAGGTTTTCTTCCCCGGGGATGCCAAATATATATTTAACACCCTCATTTTCCAATGCTTTAACAAACAGGTCTGAAACTTTCATTTTTTCCCCTTTTTTTAATCTTTTATTCAGGTGTGATATTTGTTTATCCGGTTTAAAAACTTTTTAAGTAGATATTTTTTTGCGTCCATAATTTAAAACCTTTCTATGGTATCGGGTTCAAGTTCTATATCATGGAAATTAAAATCCTGTTTCAGGGTTGGCTTTATGATGTCAAAATAGGGTGAAACATCAAAATCCCTGGGTGCAAACAAGCTGTGATGGCGTATATGCAAAATTTCTTTTTGATAATGCCTTCCTTTTCTTGTCCTGCATTCCAGTAATTTGATGTTCGGCAGTATGGGATACTTAATTGACTGAAATGCTTCGGCAATAATTGATGAGCATATGGCACGGGTAGGGTCACCACTTCCAAAGGCAAGCATACTGCGTTTCCACCTGCCTGGTACGGGTGGTGCAGTAATAAAATAGCGCATCAGATCCAATATATTTTTTAAATCATAGGTATTGCCGATTCTGTTGATTACATATTGCAGCAATGCGTCAATTTCTTTTTCAGCCAGGCCCACAGGACGACATATACGCGTATGAAGTGATTCATATTCTTTGAGTGGGACAGCTCGAACACCTTCTATGACATTAGCTTCTATGAGATTAAGGGTCTGGTTGTCATCATCTGCATGGTTAATGGCATTGCCGACAAATATGGCTGCATGGGACCAGCTTGACTGTGTAAGATATTTTACGGCACTGCTGAACCTGCTGCTCCCTTCCACAAGCAGTACATCGCCTTTTTTCAGACAAGATCCCAGATCTCCGGGTTTTGATGTGCTGACTTTAAGTTCATCACGCGATTTTGATAAATAACGTGCCAGATATGTTCCTATTATTCTGAACATATACTCCTCTTCTTTCGTGTGTCTGCAGTTTTAATAATCTGGATTATAGTTTTTTCTCAAAAGATATTCAATCAATTCTTTTTGCTCTTGTTTTGTCATAAAACCAGGATCATTCCTATGATTAACCATGCGTTTAATAGTACTTTCCCACTCTTCTTTTGATTTTGATGCCAATACAATGCGCTCCTGAGAGTGGCAGTACGTACATTTTGTTTCCATGATGGTTTTTCCTGAAATCAGATTTGCTGTATTGGCAGAATCAGCCACTGCAGCATATTTTAACTCTGGTGAGCGTATGAAATAAAATCCTGCAGTAATGCCGGACAGGGTCACAGCAAGAATTAATATAGTTGGTCCATAGGTAATAAGATTCTGGGAAAGGTGTGGATATCTGCGTGCAATAATTAGTTTGACTGCAAGCAGGGGAATTAAGGCTATGGCCAGTCCGATGTGTAATGATATTCTGGCAGATATCTCCTCATTATAGCCTGAAATTTTTTTTATCATCACAATGAAGAGAAAGAAAAAAATAGATATGAATATCCAGCCAAGAATTTTATGGAGTTTTATGAGAAAATTAATATTTGGCCTGACCTTGGGATCTCCCCGAAGTTCAAGCATAATAAAAGTAGCGCCCACAGCACATATTACAAACACAATTGCAAGGGATGAATTAATCATTGGAGTCATAATAAATTTCCTGTATAAAATTTAGGCAGATACAAGGTGGACTGCTCTGTTTCTGCTCAAAAAAATGCATGCAAAAATAGATCAACAGCCTGGCCCAGTGGGTTTTTATACACCCGGGACCAGGCTGTGGAGAGTAGATTTAACAACACTATTTGAACTCATGGATAGTGACAAAGTCATTTGCTGCTCTTGTACCATGACAGCCTATACACCCTTTGGGTTTACCATAGGGTTTTGCCATACCATCTGGCGAGTATTTAACCCAGAACCAGTCACCATCGGGAGGGTTATATCCTTTTACTTTATACATGACTGTAATGGCTTTTAATTCTTTAGCCTTGTTATAATTTTCTTTTACCTGGATTGCTCCGTATTCAAGGGGAGGCTTGGATGAATTATAGGCCTTGTCATTGACATAAACCTTGTGAAGGGGTCCATGGGGTGCTCTTCCTTGAATCATCCCCTGGTGATCATCCCAGAAAGTCCATTGGGTGTAAGGAGAGTCTTTTGTAATATGATTCCAGAGCTCTTTGGGGTCTGCTCCAGGCATTTCTGCCATTGCCGAGGTTCCAATGAAGACTGCAACAAAAAGAATAATAAAACCTGTTATTTTTTTACCATGTTCCATAATAACTCCTTTTTTAATAATAACTAATAAAATTGATTACCTGCTGTGGTCACATAATTGCAAA
>CAZYDL010000107.1:0-10452 GCA_964646305.1 uncultured Desulfobacula sp.
AATCAGTCCTGCCACCCAGCTGATTTCATCTCTTTCATCCGTATCTTTTGCTTTATTTGCTGACCAACCAGAAGATTTCATTAGTTGAATTACATCAATACCAAAACCAGACATAGACGGGCGAGCAACTTCTATATGGCGACAGGGTTTATTTTCTGCTAAAATACAGCATTTTTCATAATCAGCACAAAACAATTCCTTACATGAACCGCTTGCAAATGCCTTGGAATTTTTAAAATCCAGTTTAATAGCATTTTTTTCTACTGCTGATACAATTTGATGAAGTAGTTGCATCACACCTTTACGTTCATCGGAAAACATGACTGATGTTGGTATTTCTATTTTTACGGTAATCGAATATTTACTCTGTGCCTGCCACTTTCTGAATTCATCTGGTCCTTTTACATGGGGTGAGCAGTTCGCTGAAAGACCATAGTTTGGGCAGGTATATTCTCCATTGCAGAGAATTGCTAAATTATTCTTTACCTGAATTTCTTTGGACGTTATAACGACAGAAGCACTTGCTCCTAGTTGTTTTGCTGCCTGTGTTAATTGATTTAGATGTTTATTTGAAATCACTTGTCTTTGTTCCTGTATTCTATTCTTATGAACCTGATTATTAACGATATAAGACAAGCTTTGGAAGATATCAATAAAAAACATTTAAAATATTGTTACCCATATCCGGCAACTCATCATTTCCCTCATCTATAACCTTGTAAATTGTATTCATTGTTTCAATAACCCCTCTTTTTCGATCTATTGAGCAGATATAAGATGAAATCATGTGCCAGCCAGGTTTATATCTACCGGCTGAATCTTCAACAACCGTACCACTGAACTTCACAGGTCCAGGGTCAAGCAAAACTCCGGGGAAAGTATCTAAAAATTCTTCTTCAAAGCCCTCTATGTCTGGTAAGGTCAGGTGATGAAGCTGCCAATTCCTGATCAATCCACCGTCTTTTTTCATATTAAATAAATCCTGTCTTTTCCCTGGGCTGCATCTTTAAGTTAAATATGGCTAAAAAAAAGGATACAACAAATTGAGATGCAGGACAAATGATATTATTGATCCTCCCCCGGTATTGGGCATAATCACTCTATTAATCCGGCCCAATCTGTTGCTTTGGTAATCAATGTATATTTATGGATAATTCAAGACTTCTGACAAAAATTTATATCAGGTGCCTTTAAAAAATAATAAATATGTTATAGTAATTTGCACTTATTAGATGAATTAAGATAAAGAGGAAGAATATAACCATGACTCAAAAAGTAACACCCAATCAGGCACAACTTTTATCTTTGGTCATTGACAGCGGATTATGTACGGGCTGTGGTGCCTGCGTAGAGCTGTGCCCCTATATGAAAAGCCACAATGCAGACACGGTTGCTCTATTTAAATGTGACAGGGAACAGGGGCGTTGCTATCAATATTGCCCCCGCACAGAAACCCGATTAGATAATTTGCACAAAGCCTTGTTTGAAAAAAAAGACCTTACCAGCGAAATTGGTGCTTTTAAAGTGCTTTACATGACCCGGGCGGCTGATCCTAAAATACGCTCAATTGCTCAGCATGGCGGTACAGTAACTGCCCTTGTCAGCCTTGCTCTTTCAGAAGGAATAATAAGCGGTTGTGTCCTTGTTGATCAGGATGAAAAAATGCTTCCAAAAAGTTATACAGCGTTTAATCAGAAATCCATTATTAAAGCTTCGGGCAGTAAATTTGTCAATGCACCTACTGTGGCCGAGTTCAACCGGATTTCTCCTAAAGGAAAAGATCCTCTGGGAGTTGTGGCCACACCCTGCCAGGCATTAGCTCTGGCAAAAATGCGGGTCAACCCGGCAGATGAGGACAAAGAGAGAATGAATTGGCTAAAACTTGTGATTGGCCTTTTCTGCGGCTGGACCCTTGACTGGAGACAACTTCAAAATCTTGTGACACAGGCAATCGGTGAACAGAAAATACTTGCCATGGATATCCCCCCTTCACAACATGCCTGCATGCAGGTTACAACCGATAAAGGAATTACACAAATCCCCATTGCCCAGGTAAACAATTGTGTGCGGGAATGTTGCGACTATTGTGCTGACATGACTGCTGAGTTTGCCGATGTCTCTGTGGGTTCTGCCAGAAGTGACAAAGGCTGGGAAATTGACAAAGGATGGAATCAAGTGGTTGTCCGCAGCAAGGCAGGTGAAAAATTAATCAATCTGGCCCGTGAAAAAGGAGTTCTTGAATTTAAAAATGTTCCAAAAGAAAACCTTGAAAAACTCAAAAAAGTATCCTTAAGTAAGAGAAAATGGAGCCAGTCAAAATTGAGCCGGTTACAGGAAAACTTGGAGGCTTTACAATGTCAATAATCACAAAAAATAAAACTAAGGGTGAACGGTTGCTGATGATGGGGAATGAAGCCATTGCCCGAGGCGCTTTAGAGGCCGGTGTAAAGGTTGTCGCAGCCTATCCAGGCACACCATCATCAGAGATCCCAAAGATCCTGGGTGAGGTTGCCCAGGACCTGGGAACTATACGTAGAATGGTCGGCAAATGAAAAAGTATCCCTGGAGGTCGCTGCTGCAGGATCCTATGCAGGGCTCCGTTCCATGTGTACAATGAAGCAGGTCGGGGTTAATGTTGCTGCAGATTATCTTTTGCACATGGCTGAATATGGCACAAGGGCCGGCATGGTTCTTGTGACCTGTGAAGACCCCGGTGCTCTTTCCAGTACAAATGAGGGAGATTCAAGACCCTATAGCAAGATGATGGAATTCCCTTTGATTGAACCAGGGAGTATCCAGGAAGCCAAAGAGATGACCAAGTGGTCCTTTGAACTCTCCGAAGCCATACACAATGTGGTTATGCTGCGTTCAGTAACCCGTATGTCCCATGCTTCAGGTAATGTAATTATTGGAGATCTTCCCAATATTGAAGTTTGTGCCGACTTTCAATACAGCGGCACTTTTATGGATCAGATGACTGGACCTGTCCTGACTCTTCCCCAATTGGTCGCACCCCAGAGATTACGCCAGCAGGCAGGTCTTGCAAAGGCTGTAGAGCTGTTTGAAGACTCTCCTTTTAATACCTACACAGGCCCGGACAAACCCGAATTATTAATTATTACCAGCTCTTCTGCCACCTCTTACTGCAAGGAGGCTGTCGATATTCTTGATTTAAAAAAAAGAATTGGCCTGTTAAAGCTTGGGACCACCTGGCCTCTGCCTCCCGGCCTGTTAAAAAAACACCTGTCCACTTCATCCAAGGTATTTGTGGTTGAGGAAGGCACTCCATTTCTTGAGGACAATGTTAAAACACTTTATGCTGAAAATGTTGATAAAATCGGACCCATTCGCTTTTTTGGACGAAAAGACGGAACCCTTCCTTCTGTGAATGAGCTCAATCCTGATTTGCTCATGGAAGGCTTATCCAAAATATTTGAACTGCCACCTCAAAAACAATCAAATGACTACCAGGAAAAACTTGCAGAGATTGCTTTAACAGGTGCGCCTGAAAGGTCCCTGAACTTTTGTCCTGGATGTCCCCATCGCGCCTCTTTCTGGCTCCTTCATGAAGCTTTGACTCTGGACAATCGACATGGGTTTGTTTGCGGAGACATTGGATGTTACACCCTGGGAGCTGCTGATTGTGGATTTAATACCTTAAAAACCATCGGTGCCATGGGTTCGGGAGTTGGCATGGCATCTGGTTTCGGCAAATTCAAGCAGTTTGGTATGGATCAGCCGGTGATGGCTGTCTGTGGCGACTCAACCTTTTTCCACGCTGTTTTGCCTGGTCTTGCCAATGCCATTCATAATCAATCTGACATGATTCTTGTGGTGCTGGACAACTCGGGTACTGCCATGACAGGGTTCCAGCCCCATCCTGGCACCTCCATTGGAGCAGATGGGAAGCCTTTGCCAGCATTGGATATTCTTGAAATCTGCAAATCCATGGGAGCAAGAGTTGAGATGACAGATCCTTTTAATCTTGCTGAGGTTAAAAAAATTATTTCCAACCTATTGGATGATCAAGGTGGTGTTCGGGTATTAATACTCAGACAGGCCTGTGCGCTGAGTCCTGGCAAAAAGGGCAAAAAAGTCTGGAAGCTGTCCATTGACCAGGAAAAATGTCTGGCAGAATCATGTGGCTGCAACCGTTTGTGTACAAGGATTTTCAAATGCCCGGGTCTGATCTGGGACCCTGTAAAGAAAAAAACCAGTATTGACGATTTTATATGTGTTGGTTGTGGTATCTGTGCACAGATCTGCCCCCAAAATGCCATGAATATTGAAAAGGTTAAATAGATATGAATTCACATGCTTTAGAACACGATCCATACAACCTCATCATTACAGGGGTTGGCGGCCAGGGCAATGTATTGGCCAGCCGCATGGTCGGTGATATGCTGTCAAGAACAGGATTTGATATAACCATTGGTGAAACATTTGGTGCATCCCAGAGAGGAGGCTCTGTCATGAGTCACCTCAGGATTTCAAAAAACGGCGACTGCTCTCCACAGATCCCACTGGGCCGTGCGCATATGGTGGTCTCCCTGGAACCCACCGAAGCCTTAAGAGTACTTAAAAATTATGGCAACCCCAATGTCAAGGTTATAACCAATATGAGGCCTTTTCGTTCGCTGGGGGTTATCAGTGGTGAACAAAATTATCCAGAACCTGAAAAACTCAAGGAGTGGATTGAAAAATTTTCCAATAAAGCCTGGTTTTTGGACACCACAGATGCTGCAGCAAAGCTTGGCAACCCTATTTTTGGGAATGTAATGTTGGTGGGGGCACTGGCCAAAACCGGCGATCTGCCCCTTGATAAATCAATTTTTGAGGCTGTGGTAAGAAGCAGGATGCCTGAAAATAAAGTTGCGGTTAACCTTACGGCTTATGATGAAGGCGGCCTCATGCTCGGCCCATAGTTCAGCCTGTAAAAGATCGTGTCATTGACAGTATATAAAAATTGTAAAACACGTATATTTACACATTAACAAAAAAAAGGGGATTAATTATTATTCCAAATTTTTAGATATCTCATGGGCTTTATCCTTTGCCATCATTCCAAATTTTTCAATATCATTGAGCTCAAAACTAAAAATGGGAGCAGCAATACTGATACATCCAACAATTTTATCTATTTTATTGTAAATGGGTGCAGCTACTCTTCTGACACCTTTTCTCAACTCCTGATTTTCAAAGGCAAAGCCCTTGCTTTTAACTTTTTTCAGCTCTTTTTCCAATGTCTCAGTATTGGTTATAGTATGCTCAGTTACAGCAGGCAGGCCGATCTTTTTTAAATTCTCTTTTCTCTTTTCTATATCCATTTGGGCCAGATAGACCTTACCTACACTGACTGCATGGAAATAAGGATATACAGCACCAATACGGGAATATATATTAACACTCTCATTTCCCTGGATACGTTCGATACAGACAAGTTGATCCCGATCAAGAATTGTCAGCTCAATTGTTTTTCGTACTTTTTGAGAGAGTTCCTGCATAAAAGGCCAGGCAATTGAACGCAGGTTTATTTTATCCTGAAGAAGATTTTTAGTGAATAAAAGGTTCAGTCCGAGTCTATAAAAACCCCTTTTTTCAGCTTTATCGATAATTCCCCTGACACACAGGGTGTTAAGTATCCTAATAAGGGATTGTTTTGGAATGTCCAGGTTATTCATGATCTGGGACAGTGATAAAGTCCCTTCATTTTCAGACAAAAGCTCTATTACATCAATGGCTCTGTCCACAGCTGTTGTGCGGGGTGAAGTTATTTGTTTCATGATTTCCTATTTATTATACTAAGTTACCGACTGTTCCTGCGATGTTTTCCATACTACTAAGGCATCAACTGCAACAGGTTTGTTTCCTGATATGATCAATGGATTAATATCTATCTCTTTGATATTTTCATTTTCCATACCGATTTTCCCTAAATTTATTAAAATATCTGTCAGTATCGTTATGTCAACTGCTTCCATTCCACGCGCAGCACCCAGAATTTTGTGCCCTTTAATTTCATTTATCATATCCAATACATCATGTGCCTCCAGGGGTGCCACCCTGAAACAAACATCTTTTAAGATTTCAGTAAATATTCCGCCAAGTCCAAACATTACACAGGGACCAAAGTGAGGATCGTTTATTAATCCTGCCACCAGCTCCTGTTTTCCTTTGACCATTTCCTGAACCAGCACTGTGCTTTTTGCTCCAGTCATTTTTGAAGAAATCTTTTTAAAAGCACTAAGTGCTTCATTTTCATTTCTAATATCTAAACTAATTAAATCTCTTTCAGTTTTATGAAAAATATCAGGAGAACAAGCTTTTAAAACAAGGGGGTATCCAATTTCCCTGGCTGCTTTAATAAGCGAGGCTTCGTTATCAACCAATTTTTCCCTGACCACAGGTATTTGGTATGATGATAAAAATAGTTTGGAATCATATTCAGAAAAAGCTATATGTTCTTTTATTATATCTCCATTTTTTTTAAACTCCATGCACGATAGAAAACTCTTTTTAAGTGTTGAATTTAATTTTTTTCTGCAAGAATAATCCCTGAGCATTTTCATTGCAAGGACACTCTCTTCAGGATCATTAAACACAGGAAATGTATTCACAGCTTTTAATTGTTCAATATACCGACGTTCAGCAAAAAGGCTGAGTCCTATAGGTTTATTGGCCTCTGTGCTTATCTGTGTAAAGGTATTAAGGAGTTTATCAAGTGTGCTCATCTCTTTGCCAAACATTTTAGCTATTTCAGGTCCATACATGATGGAGAGGACCATCCCGTCAATATTATCAAGGGCAAGACATTTTTTAAGAGCAAACATCAAAGCATCCATGGTGTGGATATCTCCGAAATCCATTGGATTTGTCATCTGGATCACACCCCCTCTTCGATAACTTTCTATTTTTTGAATCAGCGATTCTGGTAAAGCTGGACATGTGAACCCATTTTTTTCACAGGCATCTCCAAGCATTACGGAAAAACCCCCTGAAAGGGATATGGCAACCAGTCTGTTTCCCTTTAATTCAGGCAGACGAAGCGCTTTGGAACATATTGTCATTTCATGAATAGTATTTACTCTAATGATCCCTGCCTGCTTCAGAGCTCCATCAACAATACGATCATTATTAGAGAGCGCTGCTGTGTGGGATTTGGCCACTTTTGATGCTGCTTTGCTGATATTAGATTTAAGTATAATAATGGGTTTTGTGGATTTTCTGGCCAGGTGCATCAGCTTTCTTCCATTTTCAATACTTTCCAGATAGAGATATATCTGCTTAGTTTCCTTATCACCCATAAGATATTCAATAAAATCTATCTCATCTAAATCCAACTTGTTACCAATACTCATTATCTTTGAAAAACCAATATGTTCATCTGAAAAAAAGTGAGCAACCTGATTGGCCACACCGCCGCTTTGAGCAATTATGCTGACACTACCTTTTTTGAAATTTTTAGTATTAATTGGATTAAATGGAGTGCAGAGTCCTGATCCTGTATTTATAATACCGATGCAGTTAGGTCCAATAAATCTGATTCCATGCCGCTTTGCTGTTTCAATAAGGTCGTCTTCCACAGGATTGTCTCTGTTTTTAAATTCCCGATATCCACCAGTGGAAATAACAGCATGACAAATGCCTTTACTGCCACAGACATCCAGACACTTTCCAACAAGGTGGGAAGGAACTAAGATAACGGCAAGTTCAATGCCTTCGGGCAAATTTTCAGGATTTGTTATAATCTTTTTACCAAAAACCACACCGGGATTTTTCCCCACCGGAAAGATATTACCTGTATAGCCCATTTCCAGGCAATTGTGGATGATATTCTTGGCTAAATTGGAAGAGCTGGAACCGACACCAAAAACTGCAATGGATGACGGGTAGAAAAAATGTTTCATTATGCCTCCTGGTGAGAAAACGTTATTATACCATATATGGTATAATATATTACCATATATGATACTTTTTCATATTTAGTTAATAATGTCAAGTGTGATTTTAATCTCTTCAAAAGAAATGGATGATCGAAAAAGAGCTCACATTCGGTGGAGTAAAAGAAAACTATAAGCGGAGTAAAGACAACTATAAGTGGGCATAATAAATGCTGGTTGAACTTACCAGGCAGTTTAATAGATAGACGTACATAAACGGTGTGGCATCGGCATTAAGTGAATGAATTATTTTAACCGGATTGAAATTTAATGTGAATGGAGGTACCTCCGGAATTAAAACAATCCTTTTGATTATTACATACCTGGCAAAGATGAATATCCCCTGGGCAAATATCATTATCATTCGGTATAACACCACACCGGCGTGAATCAATCCTTATTTTAAAGTGATAGGATTCAGAATAAATCTTCATTCTCAAAAGATCAAAGCCCCTGCCCCCGGCATTGAAATCATAGGGATTTTTTGTGGAATAATCCATGGACTCTGGAGGTGCAAAAAAATTTTCAAATATTAGGTATAATTTTTCCTTGGTAAACCCTATCCCATAATCAGTGATAATCAATTCAGGATAATTTTTTGTATTTTTTAAAACAATATCAATTTTACCGCCGTCCGGAGTGTATTCAAATGCATTGCGGATTAGCCCGGTTATTGTTACATCAAGAATTTCAAGCGGAATTTGAATGGGGGGTGTTTTATCTATCCTAAAATTTAAAAGACATTTCCTGTGCTGGAATTCTGGTCTTAGTTTTTCAATGCGTTGTGGTATGTATTTGTCCAATAAAACAGCTTGAGATTGAATCTCTTGCGGGCCGAAAATGCTTTCAATGGATTTATGCACCCTCTTTATAATGTCACTATTTTCAGTTTCATTTTCAAATAAAATTGTTAATTCATCTTTGCAGGCATTAAGCAGCTTGTTAAGAATATTATATGCCTTAAAATTATCTTTTTTTAAAAGATCTTCAACTTCATATGCTATTTCCAAAATTCTGTTAATATTTCGTTGCCCTCTTGTAATAATATTTTCAATTGACTGATTTTTTAACCCCAGGTCTGAAACTTTTCTTGACAAAAGCTTCATGGATGCACTTGCAACTGAAACAGGGGTTTTAAGTTCATGGGCAAGATGGTTGATAACTTTATCTTTTGCATGGTTCAAGGTTTTCAACTCTTTATAGGATTTGCGCAACTCCTCATGTATCCTTGTATTTTCAATGGGAAGTGCAATGGTGCTCGACACCATACTCAGAAGTTCAATATCTATGTTATCAAACTCTCCATTATGTTTATTGGCAACCGTAACCACACCAATTGTACGATCTTTAAGTTTTAAGGGAACAGATAGCATACTCTTTGTGATAAGATCTGTTTCATCATGGATGCGTTGAAGAAAAAAAGAACATTGGGATACATCCGAGATTATCAACGGTGTTCCGCTTTTGTAAACGCGTCCTGAAACCCCTTGATCAGCAGGAAATCTAATTTTTTTAAATTGTTTTTCCGATTCCTGGTTCAAATACTGGGCAGACAAAAAATAGAGTTGATCTTTTGCTTTATCTGCCAATAGAATAAATGATCCCTCGACAGATATCAGCTCTTGTATCTCCTTGTTGATAAAAGCAATAAGATCGCCGAGTTTCTGATAACGATGCAATGCCTTGGATATTTTGAGCATAATCTGGTTACTCTTAGCAGTGCGTTTTTCAATGGTCAAATCTCTTAGTACCAATACCAGACCTGAAGGCTTGTTATTCGCGTCATACAACATTGAACTATTAATCAATATATCAAGTACACGTCCGTCTTTAGTGTATCTTTGGGTCTCAAAATTATATGTTGTACGGTTTTTTAATAATTGTTTCATTTTATCTTTTGCCTGATCAACCATGTGATCAGGAATGAATTTAATATTTTTCCCCTTTACCTCTTTTAAGGTCCAGCCAAAAACTTTCTCAAACTCTGGGTTAATGTATTCAACTTTGTTATCTATGGTGAATGCTAATACCGGATCTGGAAGGAACTTTAAAAGATTATGGAGACGATGCTGGGCAGGCTTGTTTTCCTTGTCAATATTCATGCCTGATTGTGCTGTATTTTGTGTATCCTGATGAGTTGATTGATTTTCAGACAATTTCATTTAAGCACCTTGAATAAAAATAAATTTTTAGAAAATTGAGACAATTACCCATGCTAAAAATGATAGTTATTTTAATAAAATATTAAAAAAAAGGCATTACTAAATTCTAAATATTAACTTTTAACTCTTTAGTCAACATCAAAACAAAAATTTCCAGTGAGTGCCAATCAAAAAAGAATAAGATTCAATAATTTATATTCATCAGGATTTGTTTTGTCCCTGCTTTCTAATTCAGTTATATAAAGATAGAGCTGTGATCAGGGGTGTAAGCTTAGGTTCTTGCTTGGAAAATTACAGTCATATACCACCACCAGAGGTGGTGGCTTGATGTGAACCGCTCAAAGCGGTTA
>CAZYDL010000108.1:0-1920 GCA_964646305.1 uncultured Desulfobacula sp.
TCTCTATCAACAGGTTTTGTCAGAAAATCCCAGGCACCCTTTTTCAAAGCTTTTACGGCTGTTTCAACCGTGCCATGGCCTGTAATCATTATAACGCAAAGATGAGGGTTGAAATCTATTCCTGATTTGAGAAGTTCCTGGCCGCTGATTCCAGGCATACGAAGATCAGACAGCATAACACCAACACTCTCTTTTTTTAATACCTTAATTGCATCTTCGCCGGAAAAGGCACCAATAATATCAATAGAGGAAAACTTTTTTTTGAGATTTCTTATAATTCCAGTCAAAAAATCTCTATTGTCATCAACAACAAGAATGGAGAATTTATTTTTCAAGTTAACTCCTTTTAACAGGGAAATATATTTTAAAACTTGTAATTTTATCACTTTTAACTTCTATATGTCCACCAAGTTCATTGATAAAACCATAAACAACAGCCAGACCTAATCCAGTTCCCTTGCCAATATCCTTTGTCGTAAAAAAGGGGTCAAAGATATTATTCAATATATGATCAGGAATTCCCGGACCATTGTCATAAATAGTGAGCAGAACTTCTTTGCTCTCTTGAACTTTGCTGGTTGTTATTGTAACTTCGCCTCCTTTTTCCTGCAATGCATCAAATGCATTAATCCATATATTTGTTAAAATCTGTTCAAGAATGGCAGCATCACATTTAATATCAGGTAAACCAGATGCTAAAGATGTTACTATCTTAATTTGTTTTGAAGCAGATTGGGCTTCAAACACCTTTACAGCATCTATAATAATTTTATTGATATTGCAAACTCCTGTAATTACAGTTTTTGGTCTTGAAAGTTTTAACAATTCCTGTACAACTTTTTGCACCTTTTTTGTATGTTTTTCAATTACATTGATATCATCAATAGTCTCTTTCTCATGAACAGCATCTTTGATTAGATCAGTATAGCAGCTTATTACACCCAAAGGATTGTTAATTTCATGTGCAACCCCTGCTGCAATTTTTCCAATAGAGCTTAAGCGTTCAGCCTGCTGCATTCTGAACATCATCTGTTTTTCCATGGTGATTTCACGTGCGTAGAGAACTATTCTTAAGTCAGCCTGTTCTCTTTTTGGCAAAGGATATAAATCAACTCTAAATGATCTGTTATCAATTGTGTGTACTTCCTTACTTACAGGTTCTATGTTTACAGACATTTGATCAAGGATACAATTTTCTGTGTTTCCGGCAGATGTTAAAGATAAGAATTTTTCTAACTCTTTTTCTCTATCTGTTTTACCTTTTTTTTGAAGGATATCATTACTACCTCTATTTGCCATGAGAATATGACAATCAGTATCAATTAATAAAAGCGGATCAGAAATACCTTCAAACACAGACTGCAGCATATCATTTTGAAATTTGACGTTGGAAAATGCCTGGATATTTTCAATTAAAATAGCGATTTGCTGCCCCAGCCCTAATAAAATTGCTGGATTAAGTTCTTTTAAATTTGGTGGTTCTAAGCATGAGATACTTAAAATCCCCCAATGGCTTTCTTGTGATTTAACCGGTAAATAGAGTGTGTTATCAATGGAGAGAACCTCATCAGTCCAGATAATCTGTTTGATTTCATCACTTAACTTGGTTGATTTTGTTACGTTTGCAATTTTTGTGGCGTTTTTTGCATTTGCAATTGCTTTGTCACCATACCATTCATAGGATTTTTCCGATATAACCGAGCAGTGGTATATGACCTTATATGCATCAAATCTTGTTCCTATACTCTCAAGAGTTCCAGATATTAAGTGTTTTGTATCAAGTGAACCGCCGAATCGGGATAGTATTTCTACAAACAGGCTTACATCAGCCTGATGTTTTTTAGCCTTGTCATTAATCTCTTTTGTTCTGTCTGTAACTTTTTTTTCAAGATTTCTGGCATAACCTTCCAGCTCATTTCT
>CAZYDL010000108.1:2020-10357 GCA_964646305.1 uncultured Desulfobacula sp.
CCATAAATTTCCAATAATTCAATAGGTGCATCCTGTGGAATACCGTGACAATGCATACACGAGTCCTTAAAAATAACAGGGCGAGCTACAATGTGATACTCAACATCTCCTACCATTGTATCATCTTCCCAAATGGTCAGGTCTTTGTTCCTGTCAAATCTTGTAATCAGGTTTGCTTCAAATTTATTTGGGGTTGATTTAAGGTTTCTAGGTTTTTTTGAGACCCTTCTATAATGATAACTTTGATCATCTTCAGTATTAAGACGCGCCATTACCTCCCTTGAAATATAAGATGATGACATTGCCTTTAAAACAAACCGGCCTTTGGGAAGAGTATCAAACATTTCAGGGCGTAAAACAGTTTTTACATAATCTTGAACAGCATTGGACTGGGCAAGCAGCATTCTTGATCGTTGACTTATCTGTGATTCCATTATTGAGTTAAAATGGAAATACAAAATTACACTGATACAGCCCCCAAGAGCCAATGCAAACAAGACAAGCCCTGTAATAAATTTCATTCTAAGGCTTAAGTTTGTTAAAAACATTGATTATTCTCCCCCTTATTAATTTATATCAAAATAAATAATTCAATTATAAATTGCAAGGTTTGTTATTGTATAGTAATCACCCAGGCAGCAAACAATACAAAATGAGTTAAACGTATCATTTAAATAATTGAATTTTAAAAAATTTTTTATGGCATACTTTTTTAAGATTGTTTTTTGGCTTTATTGAGATCCTCCAGCAGATCTTCCACCCATTGGTATCGTTTATTGACATCATAGGACAGGGATTTGAGAATGACTTGTTCCAGAGCAACAGGGAGTCCGGGTCGATAATTTTTTGGACTTACAATCTGTTCTTTATGCTTTAACCATTTTTGTGGAGATTTTCTTTTTTCACTGAAAGGCAGGCTACCTGTTGCTGTCAGGTATAGCAGAATTCCAATGGCATAGATATCACTGCGTGGATCTCCCCGTTTACCTGAAATCAGTTCAGGGGCCAGATAGAGCATGTTCCCCTGGGGGCCAAGTCCGGCAGCTGCAATGGGGTCTGGCTTAAGATCAATTGATGCAAGGCCCATATCGATAAGACGAATTTGTTGTTTTTTGTCCAGCATAAGAGTGTGCGGGCGCAGATCATGGTGGACAATGCCTGTGGCATGGAATGATGCCACAAGATCACACAGCTGAGAAAAAATGGGTAGCAGCAGCTGGTCGTCCAGATGTCCTTTCTTGAGAAGGGAGATAAGACTTCTACCCTGAACCTCATCCAGTACCAGCACATCGCCTACTCGATCTCTGACCTTAGGCAGGCAGGGGTGTGATATGGTCTTAAACAGGTGTAATTCTGTTTCAAGACAGGACCTGTATAACGGGTTCTGCAGCACCTCGTCAAAACCGACTTTAAGAGCTATTTTATCATCGGGTTTTATTGCATATCCATTGTACAGCCAAGACATGGCACCAGCAGCAATGGGTCTGGTAACAACATAGTCGCCAATAAAATTGGGCTGGAGAGCTGATCCTTTTCTGGCTGAACGGACATAGCTTTTAAGAGAACCAAGGGAGGCCTGCAGTACATCAAGCTCATCCCCGGGACCAAGCACTGCACTTTTTTTTTTCTTTTCACCCACAAGCGACAGCATCACACTAAGACGCTCTATAACCAATCGCTGGAAGAGCAGGTTTAAAAGCCATAGCAGGATAACACTTGAGCTCAGTGTGATGGCAAAGATGATAAGACTGCCCTGCCATGCCTCACGCAGTGATGCAGACACAGGGACTGCCACCGAGTTGATACCGGCCAGATCCCCAGTCTGGAATCTAAAGCCGCCTATTCTGCCGTATCGATCTATCAAAGCCTTTGGTGCATCTTCCACTTTGCCATGGCAGCGGATACATTCCTTGGAAAAGTAATCTGGAACCATGGAAATAAAAAAAGCCTCGCCATTTTTTTTCATCACGCCCTGCCAGAACTCTCTTTTAGAATCATCTTCAAACCAGTCAAACATTTTTTCTTCAAAGGGGTCGGCAAGGTTGCGCGGATTATGCGGGTTTAATGAAACACGACGATAGATATAGTTGGGCATGGACTGGGAAAATCGTTCCATTATGGTGGTACTGATATAGGTGGTGGACATTGCCTCGATGATAAGGGTATCCTGGCCGTGCAGTTCATACATCTTTGGTCTGAGCTCTTCTTTGACATAGGAACGGATGGCCTCCACCTCCCTAAGAATAACCTCGGACTTGCTCATGGCCTCGGCCATGAGCAGTCGACGGGTGTTCCAGAATGAGAGTGCTGACAACAGCAGACCGCCCCCAATGAGAATAAGGGCTGACCAGAGAAAAAAACGCTGTTTTAAATTAATAGTTGATACTTGCCCATGTCTTTTTATTTTCATAGTATCTTCCTTAAATACCTTTGACCAGCCGCTTACTAAGCTTTTGCGGCAGCCCGGCAGATAGAATAGCCTGGACTGTTTTTTCAATGTTATAGAAGACCCGGTAAAACTCCAATTGTTGTTTGCGGGTGTCAAAAATAAGGTAGCAGGAGCGTGAATCTTTGTCCCTGGGTTGACCCACACTGCCGCAGTTTATAATGTGGCGCCGGTTATCACTGATTTTGTATTGCATGGAACCTGAGATGACTTGAAGATCAATTGCCAGCATGTGTTTTTTTGTGATGATAAGGGGGCTGTGGCTGTGACCGATGAAGAGGTAACGGCAATTGGTGGCTGCAAAACTGCGCAAAGCATATTTGCGATCCATTACATAACGCCAGCCTTTTGGATTGTAGGGGTTTGCATGGACAAAGGTCATATCTGCCAGATCAAGTCTGTCCGGCAGTGTTGCAAGATATTTTTTGTTCTCAGCGCTCAGCTGATCCATGGTCCAGAGAATCGCCTCCTTTGCTTCCGATGACATCCCATAGGGTGATGTTTCCCAAAATGTAGCCACATCGTGGTTTCCGGCAATACAGCGGCAGTTTTTTAAACTGCGCACCCGATCAATACATTCTTTGGGATGGGGTCCGTAACCCACAATGTCTCCAAGGCAGATGTACCTGTGTATGCCTCGGTCTGCAGCATCACTCAGCATGGACTCCAGAGCCTCAAGATTACCGTGGATATCTGAAAAGATCGCAAGGCGCATTTACTCGTCCTCCATTGGTTTGGAATATGATGCACGGTTAACCAAACCGCTGAGGTCCTGGTCCAGGTTAAAGGAGCGCAGCAAAGGGCCGTAACAGGGTAAAACCGGCATGGTGAAAGGACAGGTCTTGTCTGTCAGAAAAGGTATTATGGGTGGTGGCATATCAAGCTGAGCACGCAGATACTCAGAGAGTCGTCCCAGCTCTTTTTTCAGCAAAAAGGATAGCGGGAGCGATTCACGGATATAAAGATCCTTCACATTGGCATGGTCATGGTTGCATTGTTCAGCCATCTGGGAGGCAAGAGTGTGAAATTGTTGATGAATCAGTGCAAGTTTTGACGTTATTTTTTGCCAGTTTTTTGAGCTTTCAAGGGAGCTCAGCCAGTGGCCGAACCAACAGTTGTCTTCACTGAGATCAACACTTTTATCAGGATAAAGGAGCTTGTGGTAGATAAAATCGGTATGATAATGCAGATGCTCGTACCATAGGTCAACAAGAAAAATATCACAGGCAAGAACCTGACGGGCTGTTAACTGATCCAACTGCAGGTCAACCAGGTCGGCAGCCGGTAAGAATAGATCTTTTTTTGCAACTATAATCGGACAAGGGCTGTTTTTTTCCAGACGACGCTGCACAGAAGCACCACGCAATAATCCTTTTTTTTTACGGGATACGCCCAGCACCAGTAATTGTGCATTTAGATCTTTACTGAGGCGTTCCAGCACTTCAACCACTTCTCCTTTAATTAAGCGAATATTTGGATCAATGTTGAAGCGGCGCAAAATCTGTACGGCCTGTTCCAATTCTGTCATTAGCCGCTCACCTTCAACCGCAATACCATAACGTCTGATATGGGAGTCGCTCTCCTCTTCAATAACATGGACCAGGGTTACTTCTCCAGAATGGATAAGCGCCTGTTTTTTAACCTCGGCCAACATGTTGTCAATCCCGGGAGAGTCGATCAAAGCACCAATAATCTGTGGTTTACCCCTTGAAATATTTATTCTCTTTTGTTGCGTATGGCTTAGCTGTATTGATTTTCCTGGGAACAGGCGCTGCCACAGGGAAAGCTGTCTGGTGTTCCTGCCGTTTGGAGTGACGGGAAGTTGCTGCCAGGATTCAAGATCATGCTGCATATCCTGCACGCAGGCATAACGGTCTTTAGCGTGACGGGCAATGGCACGGAGTATGATGTCCTGGATCTGTGGAGGGATCTCAGGGTTATAATGGCGCGGCACTATCGGATCATGGCGCAGGCGGCGGCGTGCAATATGTATTTTGCTGGAACGAGGCCAGGGCAGATGGCCGGTGAGCATCTCGTAAAAAAGCATGCCCATGCTGTAAATGTCACAGCGAGGGTCAGTTCGTTCGCCAAGCAGCTGTTCCGGTGCAATATACCAGGGGGTTCCCTGGGGATTTTTTAGGTCACAGGACAAAAGATCGGGAATCTGGCAACAGCTGGCCAGACCAAAATCAATCACCTTGATAAAGGAATCTTTAAGACAGATAATATTTTCAGGCTTTAGATCCAGATGAACAATGCCCTGTTCATGCAGATAGGAAACCACTTCACTAAGATGAATCATCAGGGTCAGGGCAGTGTCTAATGCAAGCCTATGGTTGCTGCCAACCATGGATCGAAGGTCCTCTCCCTGCACATATTCCATAATAATATATTGCCTGCTTCTTTGCCTATGGATAAAGCGTATAATTCCAGGATGATTAAGCAGTCTACTGATTCTCTCTTCATTCTGATAGTGATATAAAAGAATTGGCTGGTTTAGAATATCATGGTTGGGAATTTTTAAGACAACCTGTTGCAGGGACAGCACATCTTCGGCCTGAAAAAGAGTGGCCATGGCCCCTGTGTGCAACTTGGAGCGCAATATGAAAATATCAAGAGAATCGCCAACAACCGGTGGCTTATACTGACTATTGGACAAAGAAGACATAGCCGACCACAATGAGAATAATCACCAGCACTTCTATTGCTGTAATTTTGGTCATCATCATGCAGATTTTTCGCTGGGACGGATCCATCTTCAGTATCATGCGGTTCATCAAAAGGCGGAAAAACAGAGTGATTGGTGTACGTTTTAGAAATATGCGGATATACTCCCTGATACCTCTAATCCAGAGCAAAAAAGGATCATCATCAGATATTGAACCATTAAAAGAGATAATCTGAGCCTTCAAGATTCCATTCTTTTCCAGAAAAACGATCTTTTTTTCAATGCCGCCGGACAAGTTGATACACATAAATTCAGAAGCTATATCTGGATAGAGCACACTACCTGTGAGAGAAAATTTTTCCTGGGTTGCATAATCCTTAATGTCTGCTGAAAATGATGAATCATTTTGTTTGAAATTAGTTATAAACCAGTGGGGGTGCAGTCGAAGAAGACGGTCATTGGGGAAAAGCGATTGCAGATCAAAATTGGCCGGCACTTGCAGACCAAGGTCAAATTCTTGTGAAATACCTTCTAGAGCCATTTTCATGGTGCTATGAGGAGGGGACATGGCAGCAGTGGGTGAAAGGTCTTGTTTTGCAATCTGGCCCGCAGACCTCTCTCCATACGGTTAGTAAAGAATCCTTTGCTCTTGTGATAAGGACCCATAGCGATCAGGTCGCAGCCGAGTTTTTCGGCAACCTTTGTAATGGTTTTTTCAATGGAGCCGGTTCGCTGTAGAAAAACTGCCTGGGATGCGCAAGGGTAAGTTTCCTGAATCCTTTGCCAATCCTGTGCTATCTCTTGAGTCACCTGTGCCTCAACGTGATCAAGAAAGTCAGTGTGGGTCTTGCTTGAGTTCAGCCAGTCATCGCCGGTCATTTCCCGCCAATCTTCATCAAGAACAGTGAGCACACTTACTTTAAGAGCAGGATCACAAGCCAGCAGTTTAAAAATTAAAGCCTCTGCTTTTCTCGCACCTTCAGTGCCATGAGTACAGAGCAGGATATGGTTAAACAGTATATGCTTAGACATGGAAAACTCCGATGGACACACCTTTAAAAAATTTATATCTTCCAAATTCCATGGCCGGTTTTAGAACCGGCCATGGTACACTGGACAATTTTCTGTGAATTACTATTGTATTATACCATCCATTTGGTGAACAGTAAAACAAGAAAAGTTGTAATCAGACAAAAAATCAGCGCGGTCATATCTTCATTGCGCTCACTGGAAAAAACTGATAACGCACGTTCCTGCAACTCTTCAGTGTTGGCACCTTCGGCAATCACCGAACTCCCTTTGCCTGCATCACCGGTTTCAATGGTTATATTTTTATTATTATCATTCATAATCTACTCCTGATTAATTTAAAACAACATCTTTTACCAACCACAGGACAACAAAAAATGAAAGTGTTGCCTTGGTGACTCCTGCAATAACGCCCATAACAATTGGCCATCCACCTGCCTGGGTAATGGATTTTTTGGTAATCTGCATACCAAGGCCAATCAGCCCGAAAGCAAAGAACCAAATCATGAAATCGGTCAGGGTAACAACAGTTTTTGATTTTTTATGTACCTGTTTTACAGCATGTTTAATAGCACTCTTAAGATCTTTAGAGAGTAATATTGTTTTGGCTTTAACTCCAGCAAGCACTCCCTCAAGCTGTGCCATGCGGGCACGACCCACTTTATCAAACACTTTTTTATTATTGCGGTCATCGTAATCACCGGCAATCTGTCTCTGTTTAATCAAATCTTCTACTGCTACAAGCTGTGTTGGGCTAAGGGAAGAAAACTTACCGGCAGTCATGGCGTTATCAAGTGTCTCCCACTCTTCGGAAGTTACTTGTGTACGATCGTTATAAGAGACATCAATATACTTTCCTTTATAATGGCTTGGAGGTGAAAAAAGACCAAATGAGGACATAGCAAAGAGAATTAAAAAACCAATGATAAAAAGAGGGAACTTATCAATTACAACAGACTTGAAACTCAGTTTCTGGCCTGTCTCTTTGCCAAACCATGTGGCAAGTACCAGAACAATTACAGGAAGGAAAAGAACACGTGTAATATTAAAAATTTCTGCAACCTTAAGGGTTTCAATATCAACTGCATTAAATGCAAGTGCTGCTGCTGCAACCTGGGCTGAATTTAAGATACCTGTTCCTGCCCATGCACCAAATTGTACAGGACTCATGCCGGCAAGTTTGCCGACTGTCGGGAAAACAAACATGCAGATGATTCCAAACGACAGAATCGTACCAATGGTATATGCCATTTCAGTACTTTTTGCTTTGACCACAGGTGCGACTGCAACCGTAGCAGAGACACCACAGACACCCATACCTGCTGCAAGTACGCCTGTCATGGATTTTGGCTGTTTAAACAAATTTCCAAGCCATAGTACCAGAAAAACAGTACCCAGGACAAAAAAGCCGATTAACCAGACAGAATATACACCTAATTTGGCAAGCTCTGCAAATGAATAACGGGCACCAAGCATGATAACGCCCATTTTCAGGACAAAACGGGCACATTTGACACCTGCTTCAGCAAATTTAGGAATTCCATATGAGTTAGTCAAAACAACTCCTGCAAGAATTCCAAGGACAACATAGTTAAGATTTAAAACCTTATATATTTTAAATCCCAGCATTGGTTTTAGTGAAGCACTCATGATTTTCACGAGGGGTTCCATGTACCACCTTATGGCCATAGCCATGATCATTATCATGACAATACCACCAAGCGGCTGCAGAAAAAAGCGGTCAAAAGTTGAATTTCCCGGTTTTTTAATTGAATTAATGATAGCACCACCTAGTGCTAATCCTCCCATAACAAGAGAGAGAAGTACCTGAAGATCCATTGATTTATGGGTATTAAGATACTTCATGGCTGGTAATAGAACTCCTGTTTGCACAATGAGTCCATAAATTAGTAAGAGCCCGCCCATAATTATGACTGGCATGTGATCCTTGATGTTTGGCATATAGTCCTCCTTTGACAGTTGCCGTTAAAAGTTATATTTCATTATTTTTTTGCACATAAATCCATGTGCCTGGTTTGTTCTTTTAATCTATTATTGTGGTTTTTTTCAGGAGTGTTGTTGATACGGGGAACAAAATAGCCGCACAATATGTTCAGCAAAAAATAGCTTGCTGCAAAACCGGCCATGGTCAATATTAAACATGCTCCAGCTTCCAGAGGAGTGATAGCTTCAC
>CAZYDL010000109.1:0-10323 GCA_964646305.1 uncultured Desulfobacula sp.
CATGAAAACCTATGATGTAATAATTATCGGGGCAGGTTCTGTTGGTGTTCCTGCAGCTCTTTGCCTGGCGCAGAATAAACTTACGGTTCTTGTGATTGATGCACTGCCCAGTGTTGGACAGGGGCAGAATAAAAAAGCCATAGGCGGAATCAGAGCAAGTCATTCAGACAAAGGCAAAATTTCCATCTGCCAAAGAGGCATAGAAACATTTTCCACTTGGAAAGAGCTCCATGGCAATGATATTGGCTGGATGCAAAATGGATACAGTTTCCCTGCCTATACAAGTGTTGATGCGCAAAAGCTAAAGAGTTTAATGAACATTCAAAAATCGTTTAACCTGGATATTGACTGGCTTTCCCCTGAAGAATATCTTGAAATCGTCCCAGGAATTAATAAAAACAATCTCCAGGGTTCCACATATTCGCCAAAAGACGGCAGTGCATCACCTTTGCTGGCAATCAATGCTTTTTATTTTAAAAGCATTGAGTATGGTGCCAGATACAGGTTTACTGAAAAAGTTAAGGCCATTACAATTTTAAATGATAAAGAGATAAAAATCAAAA
Organism: uncultured Desulfobacula sp.; assembly: GCA_964646305.1. GTDB lineage: Bacteria > Desulfobacterota > Desulfobacteria > Desulfobacterales > Desulfobacteraceae > Desulfobacula. Next base: position 564 of record CAZYDL010000109.1, read on the forward strand.
CAGATAAAGGCGAATATTGCGCCCAGAAACTAATTAATGCTGCTGGAAATCATGCGAAAAATATTGGCACATTGATTAATCTTGATCTTCCTGTTGAGCCGGACAGCCATGAAGGTGCCATCACAGAAGCAGTTCAAAGATTTTTTGGCCCAATGATTGTTGATTTAAGACCTTTAAAAGACCCTGCAACCCAGGATTCAGCTAATTTCTATTTTTACCAGAACAATGAAGGCCAGGTGATTTTCTGCCTTACGCCCAAACATCTCATGAAGGGTAATGACAGTGAATCCACATCAATATTTCTCCCCCAAGTGGCAAAAAGAATGGTAACTCTTTTTCCAAAGCTTGCCAATCTTAAAGTGCGAAGAACATGGCGGGGTCAGTACCCAATGACCCCCGACGGATTTCCCATAGTTGGGGCTACCAGAGAATTTCCCAATTTTATCAATGCAATCGGCATGTGCGGTCAGGGCTATATGATCGGACCGGGTCTTGGAGAACTATTAACAAGGATTGTTACTTGTGAGTTGACAGAAGATGATATAGATGTTTTAAAACATTTTAACTTATATAGAAATTTCTCAGGAGCAGAACAATTTAAATAATGTTTAAAAAAGCAAAACAGAACAGAGTGTTCCAGGATGTTGTTGAACAGATACAGGATGCCATTCTCAATGGCGAATTAGAACCTGGTTCAAAACTTCCACCGGAACGGGCATTAAAAGATATGTTTGACACCAGCCGTGGAACACTAAGGGAGGCTCTAAGAGTATTAGAACAAAAAGGGCTTATTGAAATCAAACTCGGTGTTGCAGGTGGTGCCATTGTCAAACGTATAGATGCTGAACCCATTGTTGAATCTCTGGCTCTGTTAATTCGGTCCGGAAATGTAAGTCTTAACCATCTTTCAGAATTTCGAATTATTATTGAAGGCAGTATCATGGAACTTGCTGCCAAACGTGCCACAAAAAAAGATATCCAGAAGCTTGAAGCATTATTTAGTGAGGCCAAGACCTGTTATAAACAAAATGACTGGGAAAATTTTCTTAAAACCGATGAAAGAATGCATACCCATATTGGTATCATGACCCGCAACCCAGTGTTCCAGTTTGTTCAAAAAAGCATTCACGATAATATTCATCAATATTATAAAGAGTATCTTCACATGAATAAAAAAAGAACTCTGGAAAACCTCACAGACTTTGAAAAAATTATTGCTGCTCTTAAAATCAATGATGCAAAAACAGCATCGGCTATTATCATGGATCATGTCAGGCGCTTTAACAACAAAATGCAGGAAAACGTATAAAACAAAATTATTTTAATGCTCTTGCCTTCTCTATTTTTGTCTCTTTTCATGGTGGCGAATAACAGATTTTACTCCATTTACCATACTGACATTGCCAAAACAAAAATATTTGATAAACAGGTCTTCTTTGAGGTTTAAACTTGTGAATATCTGCTTATGGGAATATCCTTTTTCCCAGAGTTCAACAATTTTGCCATATAGATCTTCCAGAAATCCAAGTTTATTCTCAATGTGTTTCTTCCCATGTTCAGATTTTGGATGATGGGCGCATAAAAGAGTTTGAAAGTCTAATTCTAAAATCTTTTTCAAGGATGAAATCTGACTGCCGAGATTTTCATCCGCACGGAAAAATTTGATTTTATCACCAAGATAAAGATCCCCTGAAAACAGGGCACCTGCATCTTTAATAAAATAAATAGTATGATCCTTTGAATGCCCCGGCGTGTGGACAGGGGTCATGGTTCCCACGCCTGTTTCTATATTTTGAGGGAGAGGTTTTATGCTTAAAGATGTGGTACTTCCCCACATATATTTTTGATAGGGAAGAATCTTAAATGGCACAGACATTTTTTGTATTGTCAGGGGATTACCATATACATCTGCATCAACTGTCTTTTTAATTATTGCTGCATTGCCACTGTGGTCTTCATGATGATGGGTTAAAAAAATTTTTTTTATATTATATTTTTTTGCAATTCCAAGAATTTCTTTTTCCATGTGGGCAAACCCTGTATCAATCATCACATCACCAAGGACATAGCAATAGACTGCCATCATGGGAGGTCCGAACCAGGAGCACCCGAGTTTAAATCCTTTGATCTCCTTAAAATCGTATTTTTCACATATCCGCATAATTTACTATAGCACAAATCATGGATAAGCTCTTACAAAACACCGATTTTCATTCCATAACATTCTGTCACCAATATACACAAAAAAAATGCAGCTTGACTTTGTATCTGCACAAAGCAAGAAAGACTACTGATACTGACCTATGATTTATCCTTCTTTTTTTGTTTTGCTTTAAGTACCTGGCGCTGGGAAGCATTTAAAACGCTTTTTCTTATACGAATGGATAGAGGTGTCACTTCCACCATCTCATCGTCCTGGATAAAATGAATAGACTGTTCAAGGGTCATGGCTTTTACAGGAGAACAGATAACAGCTTCATCTTTGCCCGAAGCCCGCATATTGGTCAGTTTCTTTTCCTTGCAGGCATTAACATCAATATCCTGATGGCGGTTGTGTTCTCCTATTATCATGCCTTCATAAACAGCAGTGCCCGGTGCAATAAACATATGACCTCTTGGTTCAAGGTTAAACAATGCATAGGGCACTGCCTTGCCCTGCCTGTCGGCAATGATTGACCCGTTATAACGAACAGGAAAAGCTCCTCTATGTTCTTCATACCCTGAAAGATATGAATTCATGATTCCGGTTCCCCTGGTATCTGTCATAAATTCATCCCTGTAGCCAATCAAAGATCTTGATGGAATGGAAAATTCAATCCTCACCCTGCCCTTCCCATTATTCACAAGATTAAGCATCTTGCCTTTTCTAATGGAGAGTTTTTCTGTGACAACGCCAAGAAAATCTTCGCCGCAATCCACAAACAGATGTTCAATGGGCTCCAGAGTTTTTCCATCTTCATATTTATAAATAACTCTGGGCCGTCCCACACAGAGTTCAAAACCCTCTCTTCGCATGGTTTCAATCAAAATAGCAAGCTGGAGTTCCCCTCTTCCTTTTACTGTGAAACTCTCATCTTTATCATTGTCCTGTACCTCAATGGCAACATTCATCAAGGTCTCTTTTAAAAGACGTTCTCTTATTTTCCTGGATTGAACAAGCTTTCCTTCCCGGCCTGCAAAGGGAGAGTTGGAAATTGAAAACTGCATGGAAACTGTGGGTTCATCCACTGTGATTCTTTCAAGGGGAATAGGTTCAAGCTTTGTACAGATAGTATCCCCGATTTTAACATCTTCAAGGCCTGATAAAACAATAATATCTCCTACCTGGGCCTGTTCTACCGGTGCAAGGTCAATGCCGGTATAGGATTGCAGTTTGGATACTTTTAAAGGTAAATGTCTGTTTTTGTCATTAATACACACCAGGTTTTCATTGGATCTGGCACTGCCGTTGAATATTTTGCCAATGGCAAGCCTGCCAAGGTAATCGGAATATCCAAGATCTGAAACAAGCATTTGAAAGGGGGCATCAGGATCATAGGTCGGTGCAGGCATCTCTTTTACAATAAGGTCAAATAAAATATGCAGGTTATCAACATCATCATCCAACTCTTTTTTAACAATACCGTCACGGCATACTGCATACAGATATGTAAAATCAAGCTGCTCTTCTGTGGCATCAAGATCAATAAAAAGATCATAGATCATATCCAGAACTTCATCAGGTCTTGCATCTTTACGATCAATCTTATTGATAATGACCATGACAGGAAGATTGGATTCAAAGGTTTTTTTCAGGACAAAACGGGTCTGGGGCAGAGGACCTTCAGATGCATCAACAAGGAGAATTGCACCGTCTGCCATGGAAAGTGCTCTCTCTACTTCACCACCGAAATCTGCATGGCCGGGGGTATCAATAATATTAATTTTAACACCATCCCAGTTCACAGAGCAGTTTTTGGCAGCAATGGTGATACCACGTTCCCTTTCAATATCCATACTGTCCATGACCCGGTCATCAACTTGCTGCCCTTCCCTAAAAAGGCCGCTCTGCTTGAACATTGCATCAACAAGTGTGGTTTTACCATGGTCAACATGGGCAATGATGGCAACGTTTCTTATTTTTTCATTACATTCTATATTTTTTTTCATGATTCTCCTGTAATTATTTCTTTTTATTAATTTGAGGATGCAAAGATAACCATGAAAATCAAAAAGGCAATAATTTAAAAGCCATAGCCCCCTAATGATCTCTCTGTGGTGCACTCTTCTCATGTTTAAATTTCATCTGCTGCAATCATTAAATTTTTCAATCTTTTCGTTGAACAGCCTTTATATTATATGGTATATGTGGTGTCAGGTTGTACACATTTTAAATTTTCAATTGTAGTACTTATAAAAAATTGTAAGGCATGGAAACCATTTAAAATTTTATCTTTAAGGAAGAATTTCAATGACTAAGAAAATAAGTATTATCGGAGTTCCCATGGATTTCGGCCAGATGCTTCGTGGTGTTGATATGGGGCCTGCTGCAATACGATATACAGGATTGATTCCAAGACTCAGGGAATTGGGACACCAGGTCATTGATGCAGGGGATATTAATATTCCCATAAGGGATTTTGATGCCCTTATGGATAAAAACACAAAAGATGAAACAAAATATTTACAGGAGATTACACAGATCTGTGAATCAATATATAAAACCGGAAGCAAACTTATTAAAAAAGGATATTTCCCTCTGTTTCTTGGTGGTGATCACTCCATTGCCGCTGGAACTGTTGCAGCTGTAACAGGCGACAAACAGCCCACCGGGTTGATATGGATTGATGCACATGCTGATTTTAATACTCCACAGACCTCTCCTTCTGGCAATATCCACGGCATGCCCCTTGCAGCTCTAATTGGTGAAGGCTATGAATCACTGGTTAATATTGGAAAACCAGGAGCAAAGATTCATCCTGACAATGTGGTCATGATCTGCCAGAGAGATCTTGATATCAAGGAAAAACAGAGAATTAAAAAGTCCGGCATTACAATATTCACAATGCGGGATATTGATGAACAGGGCATAAGCTCCATTGCCAGTAAAGCTTTGATGCAGTTGATCCATTTAAAGAAAATCCACCTGAGCATTGATATGGATGCCCTTGACCCGATTGAAGCCCCTGGTGTTGGAACACCTGTCCCAGGCGGAATTTCCTATAGAGAAGCACATCTTTTAATGGAAATTTTATCTGATTCAGGCAAAATAAGTTCCATGGACCTTGTTGAAATCAACCCTATTCTTGACATTGCAAATAAAACTGCACAGCTTGCCGTGGAATTGATATTATCAGCCCTTGGCAAAAGCATTTTGTGACAAGGCAATGTGGACACCAGACCCTTTAAAAAAAACCATAACAAAACAGGATTAAAATGAAAACAGATGAATTAATACAATTGGAAAAAAAACTGGGTGCAAATAATTATAAACCTTTGGATGTCATACTTAAGCGGGGAAAGGGAATATGGGTATGGGACATTGACGGAAATAAATACATGGACTGTTTGTCAGCATATTCTGCAGTCAACCAGGGACATTGTCATCCAAAAATCAGGCAGGCAATGATAGATCAGTCTGAAAAACTGACATTAACCTCCCGGGCCTTTAGAAACGATCAATTACCACTATTTTACAAAGAAATTTGCGAGCTGACCCAGTCCCATAAAGTCCTTCCCATGAACAGTGGCGCGGAAGCTGTTGAGACTGCAATAAAAACCGTTCGCAAATGGGGCTATGAAACCAGAGGTATTCCAGAAAACAAGGCTGAAATTATTGTTTGTGATAATAACTTCCATGGCAGGACACTTTCAATTATCAGCTTTAGTTCCGATGACAATGCCCGTAAAAACTTCGGCCCTTTTACACCGGGCTTTAAATCCATTGAGTTTGGTAATGCCACTGCCCTTGAGAATGCAATCACTAAAAACACGGTTGCCTTTATGGTTGAACCGATCCAGGGAGAGGCCGGTGTTATCATACCGCCTAAAGGATATCTTAAAAAAGTAAGAAAACTATGTACCAAAAACAATATCATGCTTATTTTAGATGAAATTCAAACAGGCCTTGGCAGGACAGGGAAGCTATTAGCCGAGGAGCATGAAGGAATCCAATCAGATCTTACCTTGATTGGCAAAGCACTTTCAGGCGGTTATTATCCCGTGTCAGCAGTGCTTTCCAATGATGCTGTGCTTGGTGTTCTAAACCCGGGACAGCATGGCAGCACTTTTGGCGGAAATCCATTGGCATGTGCCATTGCAAGAAAAGCCCTGCAGGTTTTGACAGAAGAAAACATGATTGAAAATTCAGCTAAAATGGGTGAATATTTTCTCTCCAGGTTAAAACAAATTGATTCCCCACTTATTAAAGAGATCCGGGGCATTGGTCTTATGATAGCAGTAGAACTAAAAAAAGAATCAAAAGTCTCTGCCAGGCAAATATGCGAACAACTATTAAATAAGGGTATTTTATGCAAAGAGACTCACTCTTATACAATTCGTTTTGCTCCCCCTTTAGTCATAAAAAAAGCTGAAATCGATTTTCTTGTAGAAAAAATCTCAGAACTCTTATTAAAATAAAAAGAATAAAATAAATTTTGAACAGACCTTTTAAGATTAAATTCAATCCTGATTTGCCCATCACCCATAAAAAAGATGAGATAATAAGGGCCATAAAAGACAACCCGGTGGTTATCATATCAGGAGAGACAGGATCAGGTAAAACCACCCAGATTCCCAAATTCTGTCTTGAGGCAGGGCGGGGAATTAAGGGCATGATCGGCTGCACCCAGCCAAGACGCATTGCTGCCATTAATGTGGCAAAAAGGATTGCACATGAATTAGGTGAAAATATTGGCCACTCAATTGGTTATAAAATCAGGTTTGATGATAAAACCCGTGGCAATATCTGTATTAAAATGATGACCGATGGTATTTTACTTGCTGAAACAGGGAGTGACAGATTTTTAAAAGCCTATGACACCATTATTGTGGATGAAGCCCATGAAAGAAGCCTGAATATTGATTTTACCCTGGGTTTGTTAAGGCAGCTTGTAAAAAAAAGAAAAAACCTTAAACTCATTATCACCTCTGCCACCATTGATACGCAAAAATTTTCCAAAGCCTTTGATAATGCACCTATTATTGAAGTTTCAGGAAGAATGTTTCCCGTTGAAACCAATTATCTGCCTTTTTTAAACCCAAAGGAGCCGGGCGAGTCAGGACAAAGCATTGAAGATCAAGGTTATGTAGAAGCTGCTGTTGATGCTGTAAACATGATTCTTTCAAAAAGCAGATCCGGGGATATTCTTGTATTCATGCCCACAGAGCAGGATATTGGCGACACCATGGAGATAATCCAGGGGCATAATCATCCCGGCATCAATATTATGCCGCTTTTTGCAAGACTTTCAGCAGGGGAGCAGTCTAAAATATTTTCAAGGCTGGTGGGGCGCAAAATCATTGTTGCCACCAATGTGGCTGAAACATCCCTGACAATCCCTGGGATAAAATATGTTGTTGATACAGGGCTTGCAAGAATTCCAAACTACTCACCAAGAACAAGAACAACTGCACTGCCTGTCACTCCTATTTCCCAATCTTCTGCCAACCAGCGCCTTGGAAGATGCGGAAGAGTGGAAAATGGTGTATGCATAAGATTGTTTGATGAAGATGAATTTACAGCAAGACCTTTTTTCACCTCACCAGAAATTTTAAGAAGTAATCTTGCTGAAGTTATTTTAAGGATGATCTCGCTTAATCTCGGGGAGATTTCAAACTTTCCATTTATTGATAAACCAGCTCCAAAAAGTATTAAAGATGGTTTTGCCACTCTTATTGAGATAGGTGCCATTAAAAAAAATAGAAAAAAATATGCACTTACAAAAATCGGCAGAATAATGGCAAAACTGCCCATTGATCCAAAACTATCCAGGATTTTAATTGAAGCAGATAAAAAAGGGTGTTTACAGGAGGCTTGTGTTATAACAACCGCCCTTGCAATTGCAGACCCAAGGCAGAGACCTGCTGATAAAGCCCAGGCAGCAGACCAGAAGCATGCACTATTCAAAGATCCCTCTTCTGATTTTATTACACTTTTAAATATCTGGAATGCATATAAAAAGGCTGAAAAACGCCTTAAATCCAGATCAAAACTTAGAAAATTCTGTAAAGATCATTTTTTGTCGTTTAAACGTTTAAGGGAGTGGAGTGAGATCCACAGGCAGATTCTCAGAATTTTAAAAGAACATGGGATTAAAGGCAATAAAAAACTATCTGCCCAGATTGGCAGTAAAACCATTTCCAGGGTTGACACCAAAGGGCTTAAGGACAAAGCATTTGATATTGGCGGTCCTTTGTATATTGCCCTGCATCAATGCCTGTTATATGGATATCTTGCCAATATAGCCCATAAAAAAGAGAAAAATATTTTTAATGCTGCAAAGGGCCAGCAGGCAATGATATTTCCCGGCTCAGGACTTTTTAATAATGCCGGCAACTGGATAGTGGCAGCAGAATTTGTAAAAACAAGTCAGCTTTTTGCAAGGAGCGTGGCAAAGATTGATCCTCAGTGGCTTGAACAAATAGGCATAAATCTTTGTACCCATACATACTCTGATCCACACTGGGAAAAGAGAAGAGGTGAGGTTGTTGCAAAGGAACAGGTATCATTGTTCGGGCTTATTATTGTAAATAATCGCACAATTGCATATGGATCAATAAACCCTGAAGAGTCAGGTGAAATATTTATCCGCCACGCTCTGGTTCAGGGTGAAATTCACCAAAAATTTGAATTTATAAACCATAATTTAAAGCTCATTGAGGAGCTTGAAACCCTTGAACATAAACAGCGGAAAAAAGATATTCTGGCTTCTGAAGAGGATATGTTTCTGTTTTATCAATCAAGACTGCCAAAAGTTTTTTATAATATCTCAACCTTTGCAAAATTTATAGAAGATCAGCAAAACCAGAATTTTTTAAAAATGTCAAAACAGGATCTTCAGAAATCTTTAATTGATGATGATGCTCTCTTGCTGTTTCCAGACACCATTGAAATGGAACAGGGCAGGTTTAAGCTTGAATATGAATTCAAGCCGGGATCAAAAAAAGATGGTGTCACCATAAAGGTTCCTGCAGATTCTGCCATGGGTGTATCAAAACATAGAGTTGATATGCTTGTTCCAGGACTTTTTGAAGATAAGATTGCAGGTCTTATAAAAGCTCTTCCAAAAAAATACCGGGTAAAGCTTGTGCCTGTTTCCCAAAATGCCAAAATCATTGTAAGAGAGATGCCAAAAGATGACAGGCCCTTGTTTTCAATGCTGTCAAACTTTATCCAAAAGCGATTCAAGCTTTTGATCCCTGCAAATCAATGGTCTGACAAAGACCTGCCTGAACACTTAAAGATGAGAATCTCCATCAGGAATGCAAAAGGAGAGGAGATCAAAGCATTACGTGATAATAAAATTTTAGATGAGTTTGCAGGTACCTTAGCACCAAAGGCAGATAACAGCTTTGATTGGATTAGAAAAAAATATGAAAAGGCCAATATAAAAGAGTGGGATTTCAAAGATCTTAAAGAGTGTATTCTTGTTGACACAGATTTTAACAGAGGAGAAAAAAAAGAGTTTGTACAAAAATTCTACCCAGGCTTGAACATTGAGATAAAAAATAGAAGTAAAAATTGTAAAGGGAGTAAATGTAAAACCGGAACCGGCATCAG
>CAZYDL010000110.1:0-10276 GCA_964646305.1 uncultured Desulfobacula sp.
GGAGTTATACACTAATTAAAAGGTTTTTTCTGCCGCGTAGCGGCTTCGTCCAACGACTCGGTTAAGTTAATAAAATTAAATAAATCAAATATAAAGTAGGGTATCGGAACCCATATGAAGCAAAAATTATTTCACACCACTGAAGGTCGAATCTTTTTAACAGGCCTCATGCTTTCTTTATTGCTTTTAATTACGATCGGCTACTTTACGTTTATTGATGTTGGAACAGCAAAAACATTGACTCTGACTTTTTTTGCCCATACTTTTGGAGGGCGTGCAGCAGGGATTGGGCTCTGTGTCATGGAAGGGTTCGGTCCTACCATCACAATTGCATATAACTTTTATCTTGAGGTATTAATTGTCTGTTTTGCTTACTCAATCTTTGTGTTGACAACAAACAACTATATCCGTGTTATGTGGGTGACAAACCTCATCGAAAGGCTTGCCCAAAAAGCAGTAGAACAAAAAGACAAAGTAAAATCTTTTGGATGGATCGGTCTTTTCCTCTTTGTCATGCTGCCTCTTCCGGTTACCGGACCGGTTATGGGATCTGTGATTGGGTACATGCTCAGGATTAACCTATTCAAAAACTTCAGCGCTACAGGTTCTGGAACCTTAGCCGCAATCATTATTTGGTTTTTCTGTTTTGATTTTTTAGAACAGCGTTTTCATGTAATTCAATATGTTTTTGCTGGTATTGTCATCCTGGCATTACTCTCACACCACAAAGCGATTATTAAATTTTTAGTAGTCAAAAAAAGCTAAACTAGAACTAATTTTACAACATGATCAAACCTGACCATCACTTTTCTTTGACAGGCTAACAGAGTTTTTCAGCTTCTTAAAGAAACATCTTCAAAGCCTGTGAATTATCTACCACCTTCATCAATGGCATAGTTCTTTATTTTTGATTTTCTTAATTTCAATTCTACAATTGTTCGGTATTTGATATTATTCTCCATAAGATTCATCATTTCCGTATCAATGTTCACAGAATCCAAGTGATAAATATCAACATCCTCACTATTATCTCCATTCATCGCAAAAAATTTTTCACTATCTGCCGCCAAATGGTTTATGTGGGTTTTATCCAAAAGGTCAGGTTCTTTTCCTTCCATGGCCCGTTCAAGAGTTTTGTTAAAATCAAGGTCCTTTGGTTTATGTCCAATGGTATCCATATTGGCAATATTGCCTGCTATTAATGTATGCCGCCTGGCCGACACATCAAGTGCGTTTTCAATCAATTTTGATGTGTATCCAAAAATTCTTGAGTCTGTCATTTTCCCTCTCAAGTTGCGTTACAATTTAAGATAATAAATCAAAAATCATTTTTATTAATGATTTTAAGCAATTTATATACCTGAAACTTAAATTGATTTTTTATTAATTCTTTTTTAATTTGTTTGGAATACCGGGACATAGATGCTCTAAGTTTTTGCAGCATGTGTTTTGTTACTCTCTGCTCTTTCAATTCAGCATCAACAAGAAGTATTACATTATAAATATTTTTTTTATATTCACGCACGTTTCCTAAAAAAAATTGGAAATCCATGAGGGGGTAAACACTTATTTTGTCATAATTTTGACGTGGTATATCCCAGACTCTTCTGGATTTCGGACACAACCCCAAACGCCTGGGAGCACAGATTGAGTTTTATGGCATTCTTCATACCTGGGGAGGGAAACTCTGGATGCACCCCCACCTGCACTTCATTGTTACTGCCGGTGGAATTAACCCTAAAAGAGAATGGGCGTCTCCTAAATATCATAAAACAAACAAAGATTAAAAACCTATTATACGGATTATGAAACATTTAAAAACATGAATAAAGACTGTAATGTTTGACTTTGAATTTTAAAAAAGTTATTCAATACCTGATTGAAAACACTTAAATTGATGATTTTATGACCTCATGGACCCATACACAATATTTATTATAGATGATGAAGAAGCCATCAGAGACGGACTTTCACTGGTACTTGGATCAGACTACATAATACATACCTTTGCCAATGGCAGTGAGGCAATGAAAGAAATCTCGCATACAGTACCAGATCTAATACTTCTTGACATAGGTCTGCCTGATATCAGCGGAATAGATCTGCTTAAAAAAATTAAAACAAAACATGTTGATGTACCAGTAATAATGATAACTGCATATGAAGATATTGAGACTGTAATTTCCGCAATGAAATACGGCGCATATGACTATCTTGTTAAGCCTCTTAATAGTGATAATCTTGAACTTGCCATGGGTAATGCCCTTGAAACTATTAAACTTAGAAAAGAGGTGAAAATACTTCAGGAAAAATTTTTAGAAGATAATCTTCCCTGCTTTATTGGGGAAAGTGATGTTATTTTAGACATGCTTGAATTTGTTAAAACTGTTGCTAAGAGCCCTGATACCCCTATACTTATTCTTGGAGAAACTGGCACGGGAAAAGAATTGGTCGCAAGTTCTATCCACTACCGAAGCCCCAATTTTAAAGGAAATTTTATTACTGTCAACTGTGCTGCCATACCAACTGATCTCATTGAGAGTGAAATTTTCGGTTATGATAAAGGAGCTTTCAGTGGTGCAAATCCATTAGGAAAAAAAGGATTGATCGAAGAAGCCATCAATGGCACCTTGTTTCTTGATGAAATAGGAGACTTATCTTTAGATGCCCAGGCAAAGCTTTTAAGATTTATTGAAACAGGAGAATTCTATAGAATCGGTGGTTCCAAAAAGCACCATATTCAAACCAGAATCGTATCAGCAACTAACAAAGATTTGAATCAAATGGTTGAAAACGAGATCTTTCGAAGAGATCTTTATTTCAGGATTGGTGTTATTAAAGTTTCAATTCCATCCCTGAACAAAAGACTTTCTGATATATTGCCTCTTGCAAATTTCTTCTTACATAAATTCAATCAAAAATTTTCAAAAATAATCACTTCTTTTTCAAATCAGGCGCAAAATGATCTTGCTAATCATCACTGGACAGGGAATGTTAGAGAACTTAAAAATATTATTGAAAGAGGCACCCTTGTCTCTAATAATACAGAATTATCATCACAGGATATGGGGATTGGAGAAGGGCCAGAACCAAAAATTTGCCAGGCCTGCACAAATGGTCTGCACCCACTGACTGACAATGGTATAGACCTTGCTGAATTTCAAGAATCCATAGAAAAATTTTACATAAAAGAAGCTTTCAAATTAGCAAATGGTAATGAGAGCAAGGCCGCAAAATTTCTTGGTATAAATCATCATACCTATCGATACAAACGAAAGAAATTTATCTAAGAGAGAGGAATGTTTGTTGCAGAAGAATTCCAGACCTGAACAAAATGATATTGTCTCAAATGCTTTCCAGAATATAGACCTTACTCTTATCAGGGAAACTGACTTAAATTCACTTGTCTCATCAGTTAGTAATTCTCTTAAAACATATAGAAGTTATAAAGATGTAAAAATCGTTCTGAATAATGGCTCAAAAGGAATTAAATCATATTCTGAAAAGAACCTACCTGATCTCAATATCTCTAAATATTGCATAAAACAATCCATGGCAAACGAAGAAGCTCTTGTCTTCATGCACAAATCTCAATATTGCAACAAATGCAACTTGCCTGAATGTAATTTAAGCTGGGCTTCGATAACTATACAATTAAAGTATATGGAAAAAATTTATGGTGTTCTTTTTATAACTCTCCAAAAAGAACTTGTGTCAATAAAAACTGAACAGAATTTTTTAAGAGAAACAGCAAGAAATATCGCAGCCGGAATTCACAGAATCAAACAGGAAAATATCTATAAAACAACTGCTGCAGATCTAAAGAAAAGAAACCTTGAGCTTAATTTCATATACTCATTTTCAAGGCTTATTGAAAAAAAAGAAATAACACTGGAAGAAATACTTCAGGGTGGTATTGATCTTATCCCTTTGTCAATGAAGCATCCTGCTATAGCATGTGCTGAACTCTATCTTGGAGATACTAACCAATATTTTAGAACAAAAAATTATAAAGAAACTTCCTCAAGACTTAAAAACAGAATAGTTATTAATAATGAATATATTGGAGTACTGACAGTCTGTTATTTCAGAACTGAAACAGAAGAAAAGAACCCTGTTTTTTTAAAAGAAGAACAAACACTGATCAGCTCTGTCTCAGTCAGGATGGGTAAGATAATTGAAAGAAAGCGTGACAGGCTTGCTTTAGAAGAAAGTGAAAAAAGGTTTCGTGATCTTACAAAAAATGCAGTAACAGGTATAGCAATTTTACAAGATGAGGATATTGTTTTTCAGAACCCTGAGTTCCAAAAAATATTTGGTTTTTTATCAGATTCTTCTTTTCTCTTTTCTAATCAACAGATATTTTCTGATGACATGGAAAAAATTAAAGAGTTTCAAAAATTAATTACTCAGGATAACTTTGATAGCCAGGATGTGGATTTCAAAATCTCATCAGCAGAAACACCAGGGAGCAGGCAAAGTATAAAATCAGTGTTTTGCAGGGCAACCAAAACAGAATTTAATTCAAAAGAAGCAATCCTTCTCAATGTGATGGATATGACAAAGCCAAAAGAGCTTGAACATCTTTTGAGAATTCAGGATAAAATGACATCTCTTGGGCGGATTGCAGCAGGAATCGCCCATGAGATAAGGAACCCTCTCTCAGGTATTAACATATATTTAAAAGCACTTGAAAAAATTTGTACCGGGAGAAAAGAATTTACAACTGAAGAAGAAATACTAAAAAAAATACAATCAGCATCCAATAGAATTGAAGCTGTAATAAAAAGAGTACTTGATTTTTCAAAACCAGGGAATCCTAAATTAACACAAATGGATGTCAACATTCCTGTCCACGATGCTCTTGATTTTGCTTCAGCAACATTGAAAAAAAGCGGCGTGATTATTGAAACAAATCTTATCAAAAATCTTCCCAAGTGTACCTTAGATAAAAATATGATTGAACAGGTGCTTTTAAACCTTTTAATCAATGCTGCAGAAGCAATGAAAACTAAAGAAGAAGGTCACAAAACCATTTTTATATCCACATCATATATAGAAGATGAATATCTATGCATAAATGTTGAAGATTCCGGGATTGGTATCCCTGAATCTTTGCGTGATAAAATCTTTGATCCTTTTTACACTACTAAAAACAGTTCAGGCATAGGATTGAGCATTTGTGATAGAATAATTAAAGATCACTATGGCATATTTGAGGTTCATAAAAGTGATTATCTTGGTGGAGCAAGATTTAATATTTACCTGCCTGTCTAATTTTCGCAATTCTTCTAAATTTTTTCGCAATTCTTCTAAATTTATCATTTAGTTAATTTCCCATACTTAAATCTGATCAATAATTCTCTTATCATTTCAACCTTTTAGCCTTATAACACCTACCCATCTTTGTCTGGCACGAGTATTGCGATGTATTTAATACAAACAGAAAAAGGCAAATATTTTTAATTATGACAGGAAGATATGAATGCAATAAAACAAACCAATAACAAAGGATCTGGAAAGCAACCAGAAATTCAGCTGAATTTTGATTACTCAGATGGATTGGCAAAAACAAAAAAAGACTTTAAACAACTTCGATATCGTTTGATTGCCGGCGTCGTAGCATGTTTTATTATACCACATTTCCTTCTTTCAGCATATTTTCATTTCCAATTCACATCCACTTTAAAATCAACAGGAAAATATAATTTAGAAGCTCTTGCAAAAAGCCAGAAAAACACTATTGATCTTTTCCTTATGGAAAGAAAGATGAATATCCGTAATCTTTTTTACAACAGAATGGACTCTTTAAACCCTTCCAAAGATAAAATGCTCTATTATCTGCAGACACTTAAACAAAATAGCGATGCGTTTATGGATGTTGGTTTTCTAAATAAAGAAGGCATTCAAACAGGCTATGCAGGATCCTTTCCTGAACTCCTTAATAAAAAGTATAAAGAAGAAGAATGGTTCCGTACTCTGATAAACAATGAAAAAGAATATATTATTACTGACATATACCTTGGTTTTAGAAACAAGCCTCATTTTACCATTGCAGTAAAGCAGATAATACATGGGAAAATGAATATTTTCCGAGCTACAATTGACCCTGATAAATTTTACATGTTTCTTCGTTCTATAAGTAAAGGTAAGGAAGTTGAAACAACACTAATCAACAATAAAGGAACATACCAGATTGTTGATCCGGACAGTGGGAATCTCCTTGGGAAAAGTAGTTACCTGCCGTCTTTAAATGTTTTATCAGGCGTTAAGGAAATATCAGGTAAGAGTGGCAGGGAGCTCACAGCACATGCATGGCTACAGGAGACCTCCTGGGCTCTTATTATAAATCAACCTTTAAACCTTGTTCATGCACAAATGTATAAAACAAAAAACATAATGATGACAAGTTTTATGTTTATTGTCTCTTTGCTTGTATTAGTAGTGTTGATTGTTATTGATAATTTGGTTACGCGTGCTCAGGTTATTGCAGAAAACAGCCATCAGCTTCAAGGACAGCTGATTCATGCTTCCAAACTTGCCTCGGTAGGAGAGCTTGCAACTGGAATTGCCCATGAAATCAATAACCCTCTGGCAATAATAACGTCAACAACCGGTGTTGTCAGGGATTTGCTCAACCCTGAGTTCAACTTAGACCCAAGCCCTGAAAATATTAACAAGGAACTTGATATCGTAGAAGCAGCAGCATTCAGGGCAAGCGGCATAACAAAACAACTCCTTGATTTTGGTCGAAAAAACAGACCGGCACATACTTTATCTAATATAAACGATCTATTAGACAAAACCACCCAGGGTGTAAAAAAACATCAATTTAATGTTGAAAATATTGAACTGATAAAAAATTATGATCCAGACCTGCCTGAAATCAATGTTGATCCTGATCGTATTGGGCAGGTTTTTTTGAATCTTATCAACAATGCAGGAGATGCAATCTCTGGAGATGGGAAGATCACACTATCGACCAGCTTAAAGGATGGGTTTATCAGAATTATGGTCATGGATAGTGGTCATGGAATGAATCCTGATCAAATTAAGGAAATATTTAATCCCTTTTTTACAACCAAAGATCCAGGTAAAGGAACAGGGCTTGGTCTCAGTATCTCTTTAAGCATTATTGATACCATGAATGGTTCTCTTGAAGTCCAGAGCCTTCCAGGTCAGGGAAGCCTCTTTACAGTGTCTCTTCCTGTGGACTCTTCTAAGGAGAAAAAACAGGAGGTAAGGGGGTAAAAATGAAAATTCTATTAGTTGATGATGAAGATCAATTTCGGGAATCAGTCAAAAAACAGCTGACTGTCAGAAACTATACAGTTTCTTCAGTTTCATCAGGAGAAGATGCAATTGAATTTATTCATCAAAATGATATTGATGTTGTCATCCTTGATATGAGGATGCCAGGGATAAGCGGTGCTGCGACATTAAAAAAAATTAAGGAGACGTCTCCTTTAACAGAAGTAATCATGCTAACCGGTCATGCCACAGTAAACACTGCCATGAAAACTATAAAAATGGGAGCATTTGATTATATTCCAAAGCCAGTCAAATTAGATGTGCTTATCAATAAAATGGAAGATGCTTATAGAAAAAAAGAACTAGAAGAAAAAAGGATGAACCATAAAGTTAAATAATAAAGAAAACGGTAATTAGGCAATAGTAACATTTTTATTAACGATTTTTAGAGGTAAATAAACAATGAATTTTTTTAAGCAATGGGGAAAGTTTATGATGATGGGTTCACAAGCTTTAGCCCAATGGGAAATTAATAATGCAAAAGTAATCTTTGGGGATAAAAAAAGGATTGTGCTCCTTGCACTGCTGGTTATGACTGCAATAGCTGGTGGTATAGCATTTGCTGATGATATAGCAGGAAGCATGCCAGATTTTATCGGAGGACACCATGCTTACAGCCCTGCTTACTATAATATGGGCATCTTTGTTGTATCCATATTAGTAGGTCTTCTTGCAGGACTGATTACAGGTTGTATTGGTGCTGGCGGAGGTTTTATTATTGCACCTGCACTAATGAGCGCCGGAATCAAAGGTATTCTTGCCGTTGGAACAGACCTTTTCCATATTTTTGCCAAGGCAATAATGGGAAGTGTAATCCATAGAAAACTTGGAAATGTATCAGTACCATTAGCTATAGTCTTTATTCTCGGCGCACTTGTTGGGGCAACCTGCGGTGGTCTTTTAAACAGATATCTTTATGAACTCAATCCAATTCTGAGCGATGCTTTTATCAGCAGTGTTTATGTATTTATGCTTGGCTTTTTAGGCATTTATGCGCTTACAGATTTCTTCAAATCAAAAAACCCGGGGGCTGCAGCAGACTTAGATGTTGCCGACTCAGCTGACCCTACTTTGGGCGGTCTTCCCAGAACAATTCAATCAGTAAACATTCCTCCTATGGTAAAATTTGATTTTGACATTACTCCTGGCGGCAGAAAAATATCGTGGGTATTCCTGGTTCTATCAGGTGCCCTTGTTGGTTTGGCTGCCGGTATCATGGGTGTTGGAGGAGGATTTCTTACTTTTCCGATTTTTGTTTATGTAATGGGTGTATCTTCCATGACAACTGTTGGTACTGATATTTTCCAGATAATTTTTACTGCAGGTTATGCTTCTATTACTCAGTATGCAATATATGGGTTTATCTTTTATACCCTTGCAATCGGCATGTTATTAGGATCACTTTTGGGAATACAGATAGGAGCATTGGTAACAAAAGTTGTGTCTGATACAACTATAAGAGGTTTTTACGCCATTGCAATCCTGGCAGGCTTTGTGAACAGGCTCTTTGCTTTACCAAGTAAACTTATACAAATGGAAATTATTCCCTGGTCAATGCAAACAGGAGATTTTTTAAACTCCATTGGTATCTGGCTGTTCTTTGTTGTTGTGGGAATTTTTGGACTTTGGGTATTCTCAATATTTTTCAAAAATATGGGTGTATTAAAAAATGAGGAGGCAAAATAATGATTACAAACAAAAAGAGTTTTTCCATCGGTGTTGCTATGATGCTCTCTTTTATCGTAATACTGGTCATCATCTTTTCTCCGGTTTTTAATGGTGATAATGGTCTTCGCTTCCTTGATGGCGTGTTCAATTCAATGTCCAAAGGATCAGCCTATTATGTTCCTGTTGTTGAAAAAAAGATTTCAAGCTTTAAAGGGAGCAATATTAACCTCGCTATTGAGCTTGATGACAAAGCAATGGCTGAAAAATCAGCACAGCTTTTACAAAAAGCAGGAATAGATGTGAAAACAGATGGTGCAAAACTTGAGTTTGATGGTGATTTTGGAATGATTCTTGAAAGTTGCCTTAAGGATTCAGATCTTTTGTATAAAAATGACGGTGATGCTCTCAAGGCAAAATATAATTATAATGAAAGAGCTGTAATATACAACTGGCATAATCTGTTAAATAAAATAGATAAAGAGCTGACAAGACAGAAAAATTTTGAAAATGCTAAAGCCATAGCTTTAGTTAACCATAAAGTGGTTGAAACTGCTTATAATTATTATGGCATAGCTGCAAAAACAGTTCAGGAAAGCCTTGGCATCCTAATCTTTTCTCTGATTTTTTATGTAATTTACACTCTCTGGTATGGTTTTGGCTTAATGTATTTATTTGAAAGTGTTGGGTTAAGCTTTGACCATTAACAGGATATGAAAGTTTAAATAAAAGCCGCAGGGAATTATGAACTGGATAAAAAATAAAATAGACGAACTTTTTAACAGACAAAACGTGCATGACTCATCACGTATTGAAGAACTGCGTCTTGACTTTAAATCCAGATATCATAATTTCAAGCTGCTTTTAAATTCAAATAATAAATCCCTTGAAATCATGGCTGAAATAGAGCAGGCTCTTTCCGACAATAAAGTATTTGGAATGTCCTTTATCAGAACAAATTGTACAGCAGTATCAGTAAATATTCTCACCATGATTAACAATCTTGAAAAACTTGCTCCTGAAAAATATACTGAACTTTATGATAGATTTGAATATATCCAGAAAAAACTTGATACCCTGCTCCATAAAAAAGAAGCCCAACTTGAAACAAGGCTTGTAATCCCGCTTTCACAGATCACAGATGATATGACTAACAGTGTTGGCGGCAAGATGGCAAAGCTTGGGGAGATTAAAAATAAACTTAATATAAAGGTACCAGGAGGCTTTGCCATAACAGCAGCTGCATATGAAAAATTTATTCAGAAGAATGACCTGCAAGAAGAGATTGATGCTATAACAC
>CAZYDL010000111.1:0-10200 GCA_964646305.1 uncultured Desulfobacula sp.
GATGCACTCAATTTTCTTAACAACTGGATTTTGAATATGCATTCAAGCGGATTTTTAAAGGAGAAAAAAGCATATTGGTTTGAATCAAAAGAATGGGAAGCCCTTGTTAAATAGCTGCCAAATGCTTAATTGACTCTACTCTTAATGGCTTGGCACTATAAATTTAGAAAGCTTGTAATGTGATTTGTAAATACAATTATAAAATTAAATCTTTAAAATTTTCAATCATAGATATTGTAGTGATTGTTCTAATTATTGCTGCAATATCTATGTTTTTTTCAAGGATGAATAATATCCTTGAATATAATTGGAACTGGAATGCTATTCCCAATTATTTTTTTTTCTGGGATGCCGGGACTGGAACACTAAAAGCCAATATCCTTGTCAGGGGCTTTGTCACAACCATAAAACTGAGTATCTGGGCAACACTTATTGGTTTTTTACTTGGGACAATATCCGGTGTCATGGGTGCGAGAGGCTCCTTTGAACAAAGATTTATTTCAAGAATCTATGTTGAAACAATCCGTAATATTCCTTCCCTTGTGCTGGTTATAATTTTTTATTATTTTGTATCCAGCCAGTTTCTGGACATACTCCATCTTGACAGAATCTTGCGCAACAGCAGTGAAGGAGTCCAGCTAATAGCAGGTTTTTTATTTGCCGGGCCTGACCAGATCAATACTTTTCTTTCAGCCATAATTGCCCTTGGACTTTATGAAGGTGCCTATGTATCAGAGATTGTCCGGGGAGGAATTATATCAATCCATCAAGGTCAATGGGAGGCATCATTTTCCATTGGTTTGTCAAAAAGAAAAACATTTTTATTGGTAATTTTACCCCAGACTTTTAGAAAAGTGGCATTTCCCCTTGCAGGTCAGTTAATCTCCACCATAAAAGATTCAGCCATTGTATCTGTGATTTCCATTCAGGAATTGACTTTTCAGGGAATGGAACTTATGGCAGCCACCTTTTTGACCTTTGAAGTTTGGGTCACAATCACATTGCTTTATTTTATTTTGACATTCAGCATTTCAAGCATAGTTGCTTTTCTTGAAAGAAAATATGCCATAAAATAATAATTTAAATCACTATCTGCTTAAAAATTATATTTGGATGGCTCGTAGAGGAGCTGTGCTCACAAAATTGCCCATATACAAGGCGCAAAAAATTTTGAAACCGGAGCGTACTGCAGTACGTGAGGGTTCTAAAATTTTGAAGCAACAAAGTAGATGGGTGAGTTTTCATTCAAATAATTATGTTTAAAATTCTGCGCAATGGTTCTGCCGCTCCCCAGAGCAATTGATCCCCAACTGAAAAACAGGTAAGATAATCTTCACCAAGATTCATTTTTCTGATACGCCCCACTGGAACACTCAGTGTCCCTGTTACCGCAGCAGGACTTAAATTTTTAATGGTATCTTCCTTTATATTTGGAACGACCTTGACCCATTCATTATGGTCTGCAAGCATGGTTTCTATCTCATTAACAGGAATGTTTTTATTAAGCTTGATTGTAAATGCCTGGCTGTGACACCTCATGGAGCCGATTCTTACACACTGGCCGTCAATGGGAATGGGATTGTCTGAACGTCCGATTATTTTATTGGTTTCAACAATGCCCTTCCACTCTTCTTTTGTCTGGCCATTCTCCATTGGTATATCAATCCAGGGAATCAGGCTTGCTGCAAGGGGAACACCCCAGTTTTGAATGCCAAAATCCCTTGATTTCATGGTGGCAATGACATTTTTATCCAGATCAAGGATGGCAGATGCAGGATTTGCAAGAACAGGGGATGCTTTTTTTCCAATGGTCAGCATCTGGACTACAAGCTCTTCCATGTTTTTCGCTCCGGCTCCAGATGCTGCCTGGTAAGTCATGGAAGTAATCCACTCAATTAAATTGTTTTCAAACAATCCTCCAAGAGCCATGAGCATGAGAGAAACTGTACAATTGCCGCCAATATAGTTTTTAATACCATCTGACAATGCATTATCTATGATGTTGCGGTTTACAGGATCTAGTACAATAATGCTATTATCATCCATTCTCAGAGTTGATGCAGCATCAATCCAGTACCCTTCCCAGTTTTTTGCATCAAGTTGCGGCTTAACTTTTGAAGTATATGAACCACCCTGACAGGAGAGGATGATATCCATATCACATAAATAGTCTATATCAAATGCGTCAATTAAGAGAGGTGTTTCAATTCCAATGTCAGGCCCTTTAAGCCCAACCTGGGATGTTGTAAAAAAAACAGGAGTAAAATTTTTAAAATCATTTTCGTTTATCATTCTTTCCATTAAAACAGAACCAACCATTCCACGCCAGCCCACAATTCCTACTTTTTTCATAACAAACTCCCTTTTCAATCTTCACAGGATTAATCATTTGATATCAATATTAAAAAATTCAAG
This sequence comes from uncultured Desulfobacula sp., assembly GCA_964646305.1. Taxonomy (GTDB): domain Bacteria; phylum Desulfobacterota; class Desulfobacteria; order Desulfobacterales; family Desulfobacteraceae; genus Desulfobacula. The sequence continues at coordinate 2,416 of CAZYDL010000111.1, forward strand.
TTAGATTTATAATCTTTTTTTAGAAAAAATACCAGTATTTACAAAAAGAATAAAGATTCTCTATTTCCGGTTACTTAAAAATACTCCTGAGATGATAATAATAGTTGCAAACATCTGTTTTGGATTTAAGGTTTCTTTTAGAATCAGCCAGCCAAGTAAAACCGCAGTAACAGGAATCAAATTGATAAACATGGATGCCCTGGAAACTGAAATTTTGCTTACTCCCCAGTTATAAAGACCAAAAGCAAAAAAAGAGACAAAAATTCCAAGGTAAAGAAATAATAGAATCAATTGCATGGTCCAGATGGATGGATCTGCCACAAGGATATATTTGATTCCAGGCAGAAAAAACAGTGTTCCGGCTATCACCTGCATTCCCGTCAATGACCATGTGTCATAATTTGCGCTGAGTTTTTTTACCAAGATTAGATTTGCACAGGCACTGAGCATTGCTCCAACTTCCAATATGTTGCCAAGAACAGGGTTAAGTGCATCCATTTGTCTGCTTTGAAAAATTGTCAGCAATATTACACCTGTAATTGATAAAACAAGTCCAATGATTGTTTTATGATTAATGGATTCTGCAAGGAAAAACCAGGCTGCAACAGCGACCATTAAAGGCAGGCAGGCAGAAATAATTCCAGCCTGTGATGAAGTGGTATAGGTTAAAGCATGTGATTCCAACAGAAAATAGAGGCATGGCTGAAAAAGAACCATGGGCAGCAGGATTTTCCAATCACCTTTTTGATATGATTTTGGAAAAAATTTTATGGACATTGGAAGAATAAAAATAAAAGCACTGAAAAGGCGGCAGAACATCACGGCAAAAGGATGCAGATCTTTAAGAACAATTCGCATGGCCGCAAATGAGCTGCCCCATATAAAAACTGCTACAAGAATTGCAAGAATTGGTAATATATTGTTAGTTTTTACTGACATCTATTATCCACAATAAATATTGTAATTTACATGAAAAACTTTGCAAATTTATCAGTTCCTGACCTTCAGGATATTGATTTCTCATGTTTTATTCCCAAACCACCTGTGGATTTTATTGCTGTTCTTTAATAGCCTGTTCAAGTTTTTTTATTTTTGGGCCATTTTTTGTCCACATGCGGCATGAATCAATGATAAACTTTTTTTCATCAAAGGAATCAAGGTCTTTTGGAACAGGCGACTTGTCTTTTCTTTTATGTGTGAGCCAGCCATGAACAATTTCCTGGCTCATGACAATTATCAACTGGCAAAGATGTGTACATCCTTTTTTACCGCCCATGATATCTCTTATGGTTTTTGAAAATCCTGATTTGATTTCAAGACCTTTGAGTTTTTCAATTGTATCAAGGGTGGAGCAGCATTCAGACATGGGAACCTTGATCATCTGTGCCTGTGCATCTTCAATTATCAGCGGATCCTGCCTTATCAAAAGTTTTACATCAAGGTGATGGATAATACCGGGCCCTAATATATTTCCTGTAATATCAAATATTTTTATATATCTTTCATCTTTTAAAACCCCATGGACAATGACCCTGGAATCTGTATGGGAATATGTGGCAAGCTTTATATCCCTTGTATGAATTTTTGGTTTGCCGTCAATTATATTATTGAGCATTTTTTTTCCTTAAAAATCTTAATGTCACATTATTTAAAAGTTTAAAATATATGATAAATGTTATAAAGTAAATATAGTGTTGATTAACCATTATTTAATTATTTTACAGGGGGCAAAAATGAATACCCTGGAACTTGAATTAAAGGATCTCAAAGAGCAGGGCAGGGCAAAATCTCCTGAAAGGGTCGTGGCCATTTTTGACGGCATTTTCAGCATGCGCGGAGATTTTGCTCCCATTGATAAAATTATTGCCCAAGGCTGTAATCAGGAAAATTGGCGGTTTATGTTAAGGCGCTAAGTAAAGTCATAACCTCTTTCACCATGCAATGCCTGGTCAAGCCCTATCATCTCTTTTTCCTTATCAATTCTGAATCCAATGGTTTTTTCCACAATAATGCAGATGACAAGAGTGAAAACAGCAGCAAGCAGAATGGTAGCTCCCATGCCTTTAAGCTGGATCAGGAGCTGATCCCAAACTGTCCAGGTTTTGCCTGCTGCAATTGATGCCTGGGCCATCCAGGAATCTCTTATGAAAAAACTTAATAAAATGACTCCCAGACCACTGCCCACACCATGTATGCCAAAGCAGTCAAGAGTATCATCATAACCAAGTCTCATTTTTAGTTTAAGAGCATAATAACATGCAATTGAAGAAATTGTACCAAGACAGAATGCACCCACTGGCTGTACCACTGTAGCAGCAGGGGTAATTACAACAAGCCCTGCAAGTACCCCCGATGCAAATCCAAGAGCAGAGGCTTTTTTAAATTCCAAAGCTTCTATGACAAGCCAGGTTAAAGCTCCGGTTGCAGCCGAGATCTGTGTCATTGTAAGGGCCCTTGCAGTATCAAGTCCACTTTGCAGTGTTGAACCTGCATTAAATCCAAACCAGCCAACCCATAAAAGACCTGCTCCCATTAATGTCATTACAAGGTTATTAGGCAGAGTTGGCATTTTAGGAAAACCATGCCTTGGTCCAAGATATATGGCAGCAACAAGAGCACTGACTCCTGCTGACACATGGATGACAAGCCCACCTGCAAGATCAATCACTCCTGATGCTCCGGCCTTGAATAACCATCCATCAGGTGCCCATACCCAGTGGCAAAGTGGTGCATATACTGCAAGAAACCACAGTATAATGAACATGATATAACCTTTGAAATAAACTCTTTCAGCAATTGCTCCACTGATCAAAGCAGGCGTAATTATTGCAAATTTACCCTGGAACATGGCAATAATATATTCTGGAATACCATCTGTTATGGTTTCATCTATGCCTTTGAGGAAGAAAAAATCCCAGTTCCAGCCTATAAATCCACCAAGAATGCTTTTCCCAAAGGTTAGAGAATAGCCGCAGATAACCCATAAAACTCCGATCACTGCCATGGCAACAAATGTGTGCATCATTGTGCTTAAAACATTTTTCGATCTTACAAGGCCACCATAAAACATGGCAAGACCCGGCATCATAAGCAATACAAGTGCAGTTGATATCAGCATCCAGCTTGTAGTGCCACTGTCAATGAACACTTCATCCATTGCAAATGCAAAAATTGGATAACATAAAAATAGAACAGACAACACAATAATTCGAACTTGTTTTACAACCATGACTAATCTCCAATAAAAATATTTTAATTACTAAAATTCATAAAATAGATTTAGCAAAGAGTATGCCATGTGTATGTATGGTTTGTGAGAAAATGATGAAAGCCTTTATTAGCAATTGATTTGGCAGTGATATTATTAATAGTTAAGCAGTGTTTAATTATTAATAATATTAAAAATTACATTTTTGTTAAGAACTACAATGAATATTATTACATTTTTGTTAAATTTTGAACTGCGATATAATCAAGATTAAATCATGTACCATGGGTCTTCATGAACATCATTAAGAACTAAAAATTACTTTATTCTTTGTATGAATAGGAGATCTTTAATGAAACTATAATTTGTTTTAGTTGCTGATAGTGTATTTAATCAGCATGTAATGGAAATAAACAGGTAACAATTGTTTCACCACCGCAAGATGGTTTAATGTTCTTGCTGCATTCTCCCAAGACACCAGGGCATCGGTCCTTGTCATCGGGAATACGCTGGCATCGTTTTGATGTCATGGAAATTTTAAAATTATATTTTTCTGAAAATATTTTCATTCGTAAGAGATCTGCTCCCTTGCCTCCTGCATTAAAGTCAAAGGGTCTTTTTGATGAATAATCCATGGTCTCCTGGGTTGAAAAAAAACCTTGAAAAATTCTTTTCTGGGCTTCTTTTGTAAGGCCGATTCCATGATCTTTTACTATAAATTGTACTTTCCTGCCTTTTTTATTTACAAAGATCTCTATTACACCTCCATCTGGAGTGTTTTCAACAGCATTTTTAATAAGTCCATCTATTGTTTTTCTTAGAGGTTCTTCAGGAATTTTTATGGCCGGTGTTGGTTTAATATGGGTAATTAAATCTATGTCTCGATGTAACATATCAGTTTTAATCGTCTTTATTCTTTTTTCAACAAATTCACTTAAAATAATATCCTGGATAACAGGATTTTTAACGCTGAAAATATCCTCAATCTTTTGTCGTACTTTGGCGATAACTGCTGTTTCTCCAGTCTCTTCTGCAATCAGTGCTTCAAATTCATCCTGACATTGTTCTAAAATAAGAGAAAAAATTTTATTGTGAAAGACTTCTTTGTTTTCAACAATATCATAAACCTCATTTTCAATTCCTATAATACGTTTCAGGTTGCGCTCAATTCGTTCCATGGTCGGCTGCCAGGTTTTTGTATCCATATCTGCCAATCGTTTTGAAAGGATTTTAAAGGAACTTAAAAGAATGGCAACCGGAGTTTTTAATTCGTGGGAGAGATGGCTTATCATTTTATCTTTGGCAATATTAAGACCTTGCAGCTCTTCATAGGCTTTTCTTAATCGTCTTGAAACCCTGGCATTTTCAATGGAAAGAGCTACAGTTGTAGCAATTGTATTTAATGATTCAAGATCTGTATTATCAAAATCACCTGATTTCTTGTTATCAGCAGCAAGAATACCAATAATCTTATCTTGATTCCTTAAAGGAACTAGAATTACATTTTTAATTTTATATCCAATTTTCTGATCCCTTGAGCTGTATTTATGGGGTTTGTCAGAAAAATTATTTACAATCATGGGTTTTCCTGTTTTAACAACCTGACCTGCTAAAAGCTCATCAATGGAAAATTTTATTTTTTCTATGCGTTCTCTTGTATCCGGGTCATCATGGGCAGCACTCACAAGATAAAATTTTTTTTGGGTTTTATCCAGTAAAATTACATTTGCACCTTGTGTTCCTAAGAGTTCTTTGATTTCAGTGTTTACATAAAAGAGAAGTTTTTTAAGATCAGGATATTGTGGGAGTGCCTGGCTGATGCGGATAATGGCATGACGGTTGCGCTTATTACGTATTTCCATGGTTGTATCTTTAAGAACAATAATCATCTCTCCGGGATTATTATCCTTGTCTTTGTCCACACCAATTCGAATGACTACATCAAGAATTTTCCCCTCTTTAGTAAGTCTCTGGGTGTTTAATTGTAAAATATTTTTATGGGATGCAAGTTCTTTAACTTTATCATTGATTTCATTTTTAAGAGAATCGGGAATACAAAGGTTTTCATTTTTCCCTTTTAATTCCTTTGAAGTCCATCCAAAGGTTTGAGTAAAGGCAGGGTTAAGATAAGTAATCAACTCATTGGCATCTCTCACAAGAACAGGGTAGGGTAAAAATTGTAAAAATCTTTTATAATCACGCCTTGCATCCCTGGTGCTTAGATCTGTATCTTTAGCATTTTCAATCTGGTTTTCAAATGCTTTTATTTTAAGCTCTAATTGTTCATATGTAAGTTTTTGTGCCATATTCTAATATTTCCTGAGCACCTCACCTATTACAATATTTATCTGCTGCATCCAGGCATAATAAATTTTTTATCCATGATAAATTTATCAACACTATATTTATTGGCAAAATTATCAAGAAAATTTAATGCATTGCCAGTTACAAAAGAGATTAATTTAATATTGTTTTTAACCATTAAATCAGCATATTTATTGGAAATAGCACCACAGGCAACAGTGCAAATTTTATAATCTTTTAATGTTTTAACAAGACCTGAAGGGATGCCTGGATCAAAAGAGATATAAGTTTTGTGAAAAATCATTTTGTTTTCAATATCTGCCACAAGAAGTGTTGAAGCAACATCAAAAACAGGTGAGATCCGGTTACCCCAGATTGTTATGGCTATTCTATTTTCAATGATATCCTCCAAAAATTTTATAGGTTTATCCCCAGTCTTTTAATTCGTCTGAAAAGAGTGCTTTTATGAATGCCAAGGTCCTTTGCAGCAGCTGTTTTTTTATTATTATTGCGTGCAAGTGCATCAACAATAAGCTGTATTTGGGCTGATTTTACAGGATCGCTATCGCTGCTGTCAATGCTGTCACTACTGTTATGTTCATGGTTATTGCCATTATTGAAAGATCCATTGATATCAGTGGCCAGGGATAAAAAACCGGGTAGATGGCTAAGCTTTATATAGCCCTCAAAGCAGAGAACAAAGGCATGCTCAATAAGATTTTCAAGTTCCCTGATATTACCGGGAAACTCATGTGACATTAATCCCTTAAGAACTTTTGTATCAATACCCTGGATAAATTTTCCCTGACGGATATTCATTTTATGGATAAAATTATCCACAAGCATTGGAATATCTTCCATTCTATGTCGCAGAGGTGGCAGGGAAAGCCTTATAACATTAATCCTGTAATAGAGATCCTGTCTGAATTTGTTTTGCGATACAAGCTCAGTAAGGTCATTATTGGTTGCTGCAATAATTCTTATATTGGTTTTTTCTTTCTCAAGGGCTCCAAGTGCAGTAAATTCATGTTCCTGAAGAACCCTAAGAAGGCTTACCTGGAAAGCAGGGCTTGTTTCTGCGATTTCATCAAGAAATATTGTTCCGCCATTGGCAAGGGCAAAATGTCCAGGCTTATCTTTATAGGCATGGGTAAAAGCACCTTTTTTATATCCAAATAATTCAGATTCCAAAAGAGTATCTGGCAAAGCTCCGCAGTTTATGGCAATAAATGGGTTTTCTTTTCTCGGGCTCATATTATGGATTGCCCTTGCAAGCAATTCCTTTCCTGTGCCTGTTTCACCATCTATCAAGACAGAGGAATCACTATCAGCAATCTGTGGCAGGATATTTAAAATATTATTCATGGCATTGCTGTTGCTGATAATATCTTCAACCTTGACTTTTGTTGAAAGCTCTTTTCTAAGCTGCTCAACAAGGGAGTGATCCCTGAATGTTTCAACTCCTCCAATTACATTATTATCAGCATCAACTAAAAGAGATGTGGATACTGTAATGGGAATTTTTTTCTTTTTATTGGTGATAATATAGCCCGAAGAGTTTATAAAAGGGCAGCCTTTAGCCATGGTTTTTTTAAGAGTACACTCCAGTTCACACATATTGGAGTGTAAAACCTCCCAGCAATGCCTGCCAATGGCATCTTTGCTTGATATACCTGTTATTTTTTGAGCAGCATTATTAAAGGATGTGATTTTCCAATTATAATCAATTGTAAAAACACCATCTGATATACTTTCAAGAATAACCCTGAAGGTATCATCCATAATGAGCGGGTTTGTTTTTGTTTTGTCTGCCATTTGTCTATTTGTTTTCAAGTCAAAATAAATTCTAGTTGAAAATTATTTAGATTTCATTAAAGTAATTGGGAGTCCAGCGTATTTTATCCACAAGGGTGTTGAGTCGTTCAGGATCGTTTTTATGTTTAAATCTTGACACAGCACAATCGTTTTGTGCAACACCAGCTTTAATTGCTTCTGCTCCAACTGACTTTGCAACTTGTAAAGACACCTCTTTTAATTGATCTAAAGGGGGACATAAAATACCATCCTTAATGTCTTGTTCACTCACAAATTCAGCAACAGCATGGGCAGCAGCAGAAAAGAATACCGGAAGGACTTTACTTGCTCCCGAAGCTATAATACCAAGACCTATTCCAGGAAAGACAAAGGAATTGTTCATCTGTCCTATCCTGTAATTTTGGCCATTGTGATTTACGGGATCAAAAGGAGAACCGGTTGCCACAAGAGCTTTGCCG
>CAZYDL010000112.1:0-10138 GCA_964646305.1 uncultured Desulfobacula sp.
TTGTAGGAAATGCTGATTGTTTCCAGGTTCAACATTGATAATAATAAAAAAAGCTTAAAGGGAAGATATGAATGCTTTTGATATTTTAGTGGTTATTATAGTTGCATTTTGTCTGATACGCGGAGTGTTTAAGGGGCTTATTGGTGAAGTATCAGGCATTATAGGCGTTGTTGCTGCCTTTTATGGAGCATATACTTATTATCCTTTGATCACTGTTTATGGAGAAAAATGGATTGAAAATGCCGGGTTTAGAAATATTCTTGCTTTTTTTCTGATATTTTGTGCTATTTTAATTCTTGTAGGTCTTGTTTCTTTATTGATCCGTAAATTTTTAAATCTTGTTTTTCTTGGATGGGTGGACAGAACCTTTGGTCTTATCTTTGGCACTGCCAAAGGTATTTTGATTGTATCAGTCATTTTTATCATGATTACAAGTTTTTTTCCTGAAAATTCAAAAATTTTAACCACTTCAAAACTTTCTCCCTATATTGCAAAGGTTTCTGAAACCATGACCGTCTTTGTTTCCAAAAACAACAGACAAGATTTTTTAAAAAAATTGGAAGGTATTATAAATTGGAAACAATAGATACACTGTTTAGCATTATTAAGACATTAAGAGGTGAAAACGGATGTGCATGGGATAAGGTACAAACCCCGGAAACAATGTGGAAATGCCTTGCAGAAGAGTTGTATGAACTTGAAGAAGCCATTGCAAAAAAAGATTTATTCAATACCTGCGAAGAGTTGGGAGATGTCCTGTTTCAGCTTGTTTTTATAATGGAAATTTTCAATGAAAGAGGGGATTTTACTTTTTCAGATGTTGTGGCACAGGTTGCAAAAAAAATGATTCGGCGTCATCCCCATGTGTATGAACATTCATCAATTTCAACAAAAGAGGAGCTGGACATACAATGGAACAAAATCAAAGCCGAGGAAAAAAAAGAAAATGGTCATAAAAGAGAATCTGCACTAGATGATGTCCCTAAAGGCATGCCTTCATTGCTCAGAGCTTTAAAAGTATCCAAAAGTGCTGTAAAAGAGGGATTTGAATGGGATAATATCCAGGGTGTTTTAGATACCATTAAAGAAGAGATAAAAGAATTTGAGTCAGCTCTGGAGTCCGGGAGCCACGAAGATGCAAGCATGGAGCTTGGAGATATCTTATTTACCCTTGTCAATGCGGCAAGATTTGCAGATATTCATCCGGAAACAGCTCTTGCAGGTGCCACTGCCAAATTTGAAGGCAGATTTAGATTGATGGAAAATGAATTAAAGAAAAATAATATTAAACTGGCATCTCTTTCATCGGATAAAAAAGAGATATTCTGGAGCCGGGCAAAAAAAAAGATGGAAGAGATTCTACCCGGTAAAAATTAAAAACTATTATAGTCCCCTCTTTGAAATTTAAAATATTCTGTTTGTGCAGCTATAATTGTCTTTCTTGCAATCTGTCTTAAATTCATATCTGAATCTGTAAGATTCTGTGTCTCTTTTAGTAAAGATTCTGCATTATTACTTATCTCTTCCAGGACCGGAGCAATACTTTTTAATGACACTTTCGGGTCAACAAGTTTATTTGTATATGCATCAAGCATATCAAGAAGTTGATTGGTTTGTCCTGAAACAATATCAGATGAATTGATAATATTAAGATCTTTTGAGATGATTTCATGTAAGGCAGTTGCAGGTTCCATATTCAAACCCTCTGTCTTTGTCTTGTCCAGGGCTTTACTCAGTTCATTTTCAAAGGCTTTAGTATGTTTTTCTTTTGTGCCCTTGATATTTGAATTGGTAAGAGACTGGGCTGTTTCGTGAATCTGGTCTATTTTATTCATGAATTGTTTCCTTTTATGCATCTGATGTTCTGGCTGCATGAAACCCACTATTATTTCCATATTATATTGTTTAAATATGTCTTAAATAGTTATAAAGCAAAAGGTATGCCATGAAGAATATACCATTAAATCAGACACTTTGTGTTTTTATTTGTAAAAGGAGTATTAAGAAAAGAAAAAAATGCCGGGTAAATATTTCTATATGATTCCATTCATTAGATGGCCAACCATTTTTTCTGCAACAGCATCAGCATTAACATTATATTGATTGGTTTCAATCTGTTGTTTGATATCTGCAATCTGTTTTTCTCTATCCACCGATTTCATGTCCATGGCTTTAGATATTTTCTGGAGATCTTTTGTCTTGTGAGAAATATTAAGGCTGTCTGTTAAAGCCTCTTCACTGCTTTTCTGTGATTTCAGACCCTGACTTGCTGACTTATTTGCCTGGCTTCCATATGCCTGATTGATGAAATTGGGAGTTGAATTTGATATTTTCATGGGTTTGGGCCTCCTTGTAACTCCATATTGTTGTCTGCAATTGTTCGAGCAAGTTCAGTCATTCTCTTGACAATGAATTTTGAGTCTTCAACAGACAGGGTATGGGTTATCTTCTGGTTGTTTTCATCAATCTTGGTATATGTAAATTGATTTTTTTCTTTTGTAAAATTGATCTTTTTGCCAAACTCTTTTTCGATCTGGCTGGTGATTTTTGCTTCATTCTTTTCTTTGGGACCTTCAGTAATAATCCTGTCCACTATGTTTGAAGCAACTTTATCAATAATTGCCTGGCGTTTGCCTTCAGAGGAGATAGTCACACTGTCCGCGGAAATTTTACCGGTATTGGCAAATTTACTTTTGCTCAGTATTTTGCCCTGGCTCAATTGTCTTGAATATACCTTCAGGACATTTTGTATCTGGTATGACGGTATCTGCATTTAATTTTCTCCTTAACTTTGATTATCGGTTTGAGAAAATTAAAACTTTAATTTTTTTCTAATCATCAAAATCTCCATCAGGACCTTTGTCACTTGTAATACTCAAAGCTTTTTCAACTATTTTTTCTTTTGTCCACTCATTTTTATCTTCAATGTTTTGAGCTTTTTCACCGGGATCATGGGATCTGGTTTTTAAAATTTGTTCAATGACTATGGGAGCTGTATCTGTAGTATTAAATACATCTGTTAAAAGATTAAATACAAAATCTTCAACACCCTTTGCCATTCTATCCCGTATTTCTTTAGACTGGACAAGAGATTTGCTTTCAAATGGGAGGTTCAGTTTTTTAAAATCACCGCCTTTTAAGCCATTCTTGTTTGCAAAGGTCTGCATCTCTTCCCATAAAGATTGTGAAACTCCCTGACCGTTTTGTTTTATAAATTCACCATCTTCAAGGATTGCATTTCCATAATCATTAACTTTAAAACCCCAGGATATCATCTGCAGGGCTGTTGCCACATTGGCTTTTGTTGTTCTGGTTTTTGAAGCTATGTCACGAAGTCTTTGTGTGTTGTTGCCCGAGGTGCCATGCTGGGCCCCGGAAATATTGTATTGTGCAAGGGCCTCATGGATTTGTGTTGTCAGTTCAACATTGATTCCAGTATCACTTGCTTCAATCCCATGGGTTGTACCATTATTTAAAGCAATCCAATTGGGGAAAATATTATGGGCATTTAGTCCCTGGATAAGAAATAGTGCTTCTTCATCTGTTGACAGGCCAAGTTTCCCCTTGATCTCACCAACTTCAGTTTCAAGTCCGGCCCATTCAGGAATATATTTGTGTAATTCAAGGTTTGCAAGAAGGTTTTCATCATCGGGCATATGGGAAGCGTCAATGGCAATTGATGTAATACCTGCATCAAACAGAGAAACAATTTCTTGTTTTGCAGGTTCAATCTCCTCTGGTTTTTTAATTCCAAAATGATCTGCATGGATGGCAACGGGAACAGTGATGCCAAGTTCATTCATAAAGGCATCTGTCTGCCTTGCAATATTCCACAAACTCACTGAACAATAAGCACCTGTCCCACCTTCAGATCTGGCTATCTCTATTATAATGGCTGCATTTGCCCGTTGAGCAGCTGCAAGAGCGCCCCGGATGACAAAAGAGTTCCGGCCGTTGGCAGCAATGGTCATGCAGTTTTTTTTCAACAGCATGGCCTGATCAATATATTTCCCACTGACAATAAGTGCTTTTGAGTTTGGAAAAATCTTTTTTATATTGGGCGGTCTTCCAAGGTCAAGTGAGTTGTTGAAGTCTGAAGAGTATTTAAATGGTTTTGTCATGATAATAACCCTCCTAAATATTTATATGCATGGTTCAAATTTTCTTTAATATCCTGCATTTTTTCATGAAATCCATTTAAAATCAAGAAATATGTCATTTAAACTGCTGCTCTATTTTGATTTAGAGGTTTAAATAAAAAACTGGAAAAAGAAATATTGCCTGTTCATGGTCTAATCTGATAAAGAGTTATAGTTGTGAAGCGTAAATAAATTTTTAAATCGGAGAAAAAATGAGTTTAAGATGGCTTTATTGTACTATTATAATATTGATGTTTTTTTGCATGGCTGGTTGCAAGAATGATTCTGAAAAATTAACCAAAAACAGTGAAACAAAAAACAGTGAAACCCAAAACTCTGTTGTGCCTGAAAAAGTGAAAGAATATGTGAACCTTCCTGATAGTATTAAGTGGCTGACAAATATTTCAGATCCTCTTTTTTCGTCTGAAAAGGCACAAAAAGGGGGAATCCTCCATTCTGCCATCACAAATTTTCCCATGACATTCAGAGTGGTGGGGCCTGATTCAAATGGTTCCTTTAGAAGTGCAATCCTTGATAATCAACTATCATTGATTAATATCCATCCCAATACAGATAATATAATTCCTGAGCTTGCAACACACTGGGCATTTGGTGATGATAAAAAAACCATGTATTTCAAGCTGGACAAAGATGCTCAATGGTCAGACGGCAAACCTGTTACTGCCTGGGATTATGTTTATACTCTCAAATTTATGCGCTCAGAACATATTATAGCACCCTGGTATAATGATTATTATACAAAAGAGATAGAAGAAATTGTTGTTTATGATGATTATACCATTGGTGTAAAAAGCACAAAAGCCGTTCCTGACCTCCATCTGAAACTTGGAATATCACCAATTCCTGAACACTATTTTGGCAGACTTGATGAAAGCTTTGTTGAAAAATATAATTGGAAAATTACACCCAATACAGGCGCATATGAATTACATGATTTTAAAAAAGGAAAATTCATTAAATTTAAAAGAAAGAAAAACTGGTGGGCGCAAGATAAGAAATATTTAAAAAACAGGTTTAATGTTGATTATGTTGTCTTTGATGTAATAAGGGATTTTAATCTTCAATGGGAGTATTTTAAAAAAGGAAAACTTGATGCCTTTGGTTTGACCATGCCAAAATACTGGCATGGGAAATCAGATATTGATTTGTTTAAAAATGGATATATTAATAAAATCTGGTTTTTTAATGACAAGGAGAGATCAGCCCAGGGCATGTGGCTTAATCAGGATAAGGCAATTTTTCAAGATAAAAACCTTTGTTATGCCTTTGCCCATGCAATGAATATTGAAAAGGTTATAAACAATGTATTGAGAAAAGATTATTTCAGGCTGCCCCAGGCTTTTTTTGGATATGGGAAATATACTAATAATCAAATTAAGCCTAGAAAATATGATATTGGAAAAGTTAATGAGCTCATGTCAAATGCCGGGTGGTCAAGGGGTGATGATGGTATATGGCAAAATAATGGGGCCAGGTTTTCTGTCAAAGTTACATATAGTTATGAAGAACATACTCCAAGACTTGTGGTGCTAAAGGAAGATGCGCACAAAGCCGGTGTTTATATTTTACTTGAAAGACTGGATTCCACGGCAATGTTTAAAAAGTTTTTGGAAAAAAAGCATGATGTCGCATGGATGGGGTGGAGCACAAATATGAGACCTTCCTACTGGCAGGGATGGCATTCTGATAATGCCCATAAACCCCAGACCAATAATATCACCAATACAGATGTACCTGGTTTAGATGATTTGATTGATAAGTACAGGGCAAGTTTAAAAGAAGAACAGAGAATTAAATTATCCTTGAAAATACAGACTGCCATCCACGAAACAGGAGCTTTTGTGCCGACATTCATGGTTCCCTATGTCAGAATAGGATATTGGAGATGGCTTGAATTGCCGGATTTCCATGGCACCAGGCGTTCTGACAGCCTGTTTGATCCTTTTTCTTCCTCAACAGGTGGTCTGTTTTGGATTAATGACAAGAAAAAGGATGAAACTTTAAATGCAATGAAACAGAATATAAAATTTCAATCCATTGTCATAAATGATGATACTTTTAAAGCCAGGTAGCTTGTTGTGCCAGATAAAACTAAAAATAATGATGACATAGTTCTAAAGGATGATATTATTTTAGATCTACAGGATCTTGTAGTTGAATTTAATACTGAACTTGGTGTTGTGCGGGCAGTTGATGAGGTTGGTTTTCAACTCAAAAGAGGAAGGATTCTTGGCATTGCCGGCGAATCAGGATGCGGGAAAAGTGTTACAGCTCTCTCCATCATGAGACTGCTGCCTAAACCTGTTTCAAAAATAGTGCAGGGTAAAGCTATATTTAATCATCAAAATATTTTTGATTTGCCGGTAAATGATATGCATAATATCCGGGGAAAAAAAATTTCCATGATTTTCCAGGAACCCATGACAGCGCTGAATCCTGTCCATAATATCGGAAAACAGATAAAGGAGATTTATAAACTGCATTTTTCCCAATTATCTTCTGGTGCAATGATAGAGTCTTCCATTAAAATGCTGGATAAAGTAGGGATTCCTGATCCTGAGAAAATTATTAAAAAATATCCACATCAGCTTTCAGGAGGAATGAGGCAAAGGGTAATGATTGCCATGTCGCTGGCATGTGAACCTGATATTCTTATTGCAGATGAGCCCACCACAGCATTGGATGTAACTATTCAGGCACAGATTCTTGATTTGATAAAATCTTTACAGAAAAAATCAAATATGTCGGTTATTTTAATTACCCATGATCTTGGAGTCATTGCAGAAAATTGTGATGATGTTGTTGTAATGTATGCGGGAAGAATTGCGGAAAAAGCCATGGTTAAAGAGTTATTTCAAAACCCCCAACATCCTTATACAAAAGGTTTATTAACATCAATTCCACAACTTGCAAAGAAAACTAAAACTACTCTTCCCACTATCCATGGTCAGGTGCCGTCACTGTTGAACATGCCCAAAGGCTGCAGATTTGCAGATCGTTGCCCTTTAGTGGAAAATATCTGCATGAAAACAATCCCCAAAGAAGTAAGAGTTGGGGAAAATCATACTATAGCCTGTCATCTCGCTGATAAATGACTATTTTTTTAAAAAAAATAATATTATTGAAAATAATCCTTGATTTTTTAATTTAAAGGAAATAAGACACATACAAAGCCTTTCAATAAAGGCTTAGCAGTTTCGCTCTAAAGGGAAAACCCAGTTTGTGAGAGTGGCAATACCCAAAAGTTTGAAACTATTATTATTTATTTTAAGTCAAGGAGTGTGTCACAATGGCAAACGGGATTGTAAAATGGTTCAATGATTCAAAAGGTTATGGCTTTATTGAGCAAGAAGACGGACCAGATGTATTTGTTCATCATTCAGGTATTAATTCAACTGGTTTTAAATCACTAAACGAAGGCGACAAAGTCACTTTTGATGTGGAAGATGGGCAAAAAGGACCAGCAGCAGTTAATGTAACTGTTCAATAGAACTTTTTTAAGGGTTTTCTTGGGGTAGGTATTAAAAGAAAACCCTTTTTCTATATTTAGAACAATATTAAAATCTCTTTAAGGAAAAAGGCGCAATGTCAATTTGGCTCTTTTTTCCATATATCATATCACAGATAGCTTTCCCAGTACCGGTTGCCATTGTTACTCCAAGCATTCCATGCCCTGTGGCAACAAAAAGATTGTCATGAAGACAAGATCGATCAATTATGGGAAGGTCATCGTGGGTCATGGGTCTAAACCCACTCCATTCTTCCATTGTTGAATTATTAATTTCAATATTTAAATACTCTTTTGCTCCTTTAATGAGTTTTGATAAGCGTTTTTTATTTAAAGATTCATCAAATCCTGAAAATTCCATGGTTCCACCAAGCCTCAAACCATTCTTCCACGGTGTTACCACCATATTTTTTTCATAGAGCATGCAAGGAATTTCAGGTGATAAATCAGGTTTGTCCATGGTAATACTATATCCTTTTCCCGGTTGAACAGGTATGTTTAATTGTAATTGTCTGCTGAGTTGTGAAGTCCAGGCTCCTGCAGCAAGAATAAAATGATCTGCTTTAAATTGACCTTTTATGGTGTTGACATGTTTTATTTTGTTTTGATGAATTCCAAAATCAATCAATTTGCATTTTTCTTCAATAACAAGACCTTTTTCAATTAATAATTTTTTCCATGCCTTGACAAGCATTCCAGGCTCAAGATGCCAGTCATGTTCATCATACCATGCTCCAATAATTTCTTTTCTAACTGCCGGCTCAAGTATTCTGACTTGATCCTGTTCATATTGTTTTATGTTAAAGCCATAATTTTTAAGAAAGGCATTTGTGTGGTTGTAATTTTCAAAATATTTTTTATTCTTGAATAATAGTAAAAATCCTTTTTGCGTGAAATCACATCCTAGGCTGTGCTCTTTAAAAAGTGACTCAAAAAGATCAAGTGAATATTGTAAAATATTGTTTTTTGCCTTGGAGGCAGCATTCATGTGGTTCACATTGCAATGGGATGCAAATTTGAACAACCATTTAATAAGGTTAAGATCACAGGAAGGTTTAATATAAAGGGGAGATTTCCTATAGATTGTTTGAACTATTTCATGCAGGATAACACCTGGCGTGCACAAAGGAATAATGCCTCCAAAATGCAGCACCCCGCAATTATTACTGGATGCACCTGATTCAATGATATCCTGTTCAATAATTCTTACCGAGGCATTGCGTTGTAATAGATAGTGGGCACAGGCAAGCCCAATAATTCCACCGCCAACAATAATTACATCTTTATTTGTTTCCATTATATTTATCCTTGAAAATTTTATAATATAAAAGTGCATATTAAAATTGTTTTAAATGAATTTCAATTTAAATTGATATATTTTTGTTAATTTGTTTTAATGTGCAGATTATGACTATTCTTGAAGTGAAAAACCTTAAAAAATATTTTCCTGTCACAGGAGGTGTTTTTTTAAGACGTACAGGCTGGGTCTATGCACTAGATGGAGTCTCCTTTACATTGAACAAGGGAGAGACACTTGGTATTGTGGGCGAATCAGGCTGCGGTAAAACAACTCTTGGTAGATGTATCATGGGCCTTTATAATCCATCACATGGCCAGGTTATTATTAAAAATCGTCCCATTATAAAATATAATTCAAAATTGAGGAAAAAACTTGCTTTAAACCTGCAGATGATATTTCAAGATCCTTTTGAATCTTTAGATCCAAGACAAACAGTCAGGGAAATTCTTGAAGAAAAATATATTATTCATGGGAAACAAAATGGCAATTTGAATTCCCAGATTGATGGGCTTATTAAAAAGGTGGGACTGACCCATGATGACCTTTCCAAATTTCCCCATGAGTTTTCAGGCGGTCAGCGTCAGAGAATCGGTATAGCAAGGGCCATCTGCCTTGAGCCTGAAATTATTATCTGCGATGAACCAGTTTCTGCCCTTGATGTTTCTGTCCAGTCTAAAATTTTGAATCTTTTACTGAAACTTCAAAATAATTTAGGGCTGACCTATCTTTTTATTTCCCATGATTTATCTGTGGTAAAACATATTTCAGATAAAATTGCTGTCATGTATATGGGCAAGATTGTTGAAATTGCAGATGCAAATTGTATCTATAATAATGGGAAACACCCATACACCAAAGCTCTTTTATCAGCAATCCCCATACCCAATCCAGGTTTTGCCAAAAAGCGTATTATTTTAAAGGGAGATGTACCTTCTGTGGAGAACCCTCCCAAGGGATGCAGATTTAATACACGATGCCAATATGTTAAAGATATATGTTTGCAAAAAGAGCCTGCACTTTTAAAGGATTTAGAGGATGAAAATCATTTAACTGCATGTCATTTTGAGACTTTTGACCATTGAACACTATTCACAGGGCTCTTTTTTTTTGATTCTGAATTTTCTTGCACAAAGCACATTGGAGTGATAAAGTTATTAATTTTGTTAAGGG
>CAZYDL010000113.1:0-10132 GCA_964646305.1 uncultured Desulfobacula sp.
CTGCTATGACAATCACCAGAGCCATTACACCTACAGTGACACCTGCAACGGAGAGAAAGCTTATGAGCGAAATAAAACCCTCTTTTCTTTTTGCTTTAAGGTATTTGCCTGCTATAAAAATTTCCAGATTCATTTAATCATTATTTTTTTTCATGTGGGGGAAAAGAATGACCTCTCGAATGGACGGAGAATCAGTCAAAAGCATCACCAGCCTGTCAATTCCTATTCCTTCTCCTGCTGTGGGCGGCATCCCGTATTCAAGCGCTTTAACATATTCAGAATCCATGATATGCGCCTCATCATTTCCTTCATCTCTCTGACGAACCTGCATTAAAAACCTGTTATTCTGGTCTTCTGGATCATTTATTTCAGAAAAACCATTGGCAATTTCCTTGCCGGCAATAAACAGTTCAAAACGGTCGGTTAATTCAGGATTTAAATCATTTTTCCTGGACAGGGGAGATACTTCCACAGGATATCCTGTGATAAAGGTAGGCTGAATCAATTTTGGTTCAACCAGAATATCAAAGAGTTTAGTCAATATTTTGCCATGACTCTCTTTATTGGTTATCATTATATTATTGCTTGCGGCAAACTCAAGTAAGCTTTTGGTATTGTCTATAATTCCAGGATCAATCCCTCCTATTTTACTTAGGGACTCAATCATGGGGATTCGTTTCCAGCCTTTTTTAAAATCAATTATATCACCCTGGTATTCAACTTTTGTATCCCCTGTAATTTTCATTGCAATGGATTCAAACATCTCTTCAGTTAAATCCATGAGGTCTTCATAATCTGCATAGGCCTGATAAAACTCCACCATGGTAAATTCAGGATTATGTTTAGTGGAAACTCCTTCATTTCTAAAATTTCTATTAATTTCAAATACTTTTTCAAAACCACCCACCACCAGCCTTTTAAGATATAACTCAGGAGCAATCCTTAAAAACAGCTCCATTCCAAGGGCATTGTGCCAGGTTTTAAAGGGAGTTGCCTCGGCACCGCCGGCAAGAGGCTGCATCATTGGCGTTTCTACTTCCATAAAATCGTTATCTTCAAAATAACGTCTCATTAAGGCTATAATTTTCGATCTTTTTACAAATATCTGTCTTGAATCTGGATTCATTATCAGATCAAGATAGCGCTGGCGGTATCGTTTTTCCGGGTCTTTTATCCCATGGAATTTTTCCGGCAAAGGTCTTACAGTTTTTGACAACAGTTTAAATTCTTTGCATAGAAGAGTCCATTCACCGGTTCGTGTTTGAAAAACAGGACCCTTGACACCTATAAAATCACCAATATCAAGTTTTTTAAAAAGAGAATATTTCTCATTGCCTATACCATTTTTCTGTAAATAGACCTGAAATTGCTCTGAACCCTGTTTAAATCTGACAAAAGATGATTTGCCCATTTTATTTATGGCCATCATTCTTCCTGCCATGGAGAATTGTTCACCATTCTCACCAAGCAAATCAGGCTTATCGTTTATGATACTCTTAAGTTCTTTAATGGAACATGAAGGTTTAAAATCATTGGGATAGAGGTTGATTTTATTCTCTTTTAATTGGGAAATTTTTTCTTTTCTAACCTGTATCAAATTGCTTGCTTTATCCATAATTGTTTTGCCTTAAAATCCTCTTTAAATAACAGGTAAATTTATAATAATCTGGTACAACCAAAAACATGCTTAAATAGCCTGATTAACATAAAATTGTCAAGATTTGATTAGATGTTTGATGATTTTTTTATTAATGCACCATCAAAAAGTATTGTAAATATTGTACCTTGCCCTGGTGTTGATTCAAAATCAATGATTCCATTATAGGCATCAATAATTCTGTGGATGATAGAAAGACCAAGACCGGTGCCATCTGGTTTACTTGTATAGAAGGGGTCAAAAATATGGCTGCACTCTTTGGGTTGTATTCCAATTCCTGTATCTTCTACTACCAGGTATGCACCCCTGTTTTTATGGACATTAAGGCCAATTGTGATTTGACCTGTACCTCTAATGGATTGAGCTGCATTTTTCAATAAATTCCAAAGAATCTGATGAAAATGTAATGGGTCGATCAAGATGTGTATGTCCTTTTTTAATTCCATGGTCAGGTTAATTTTATCATTCCATTGAGGGTCATTTAAGAAAAGTTGTACAATCTCTTCTATGGCATCTGATAATTTAATTTCGCGGGAATTGTCTGTTATAGGTTTTGCAAACAGCCTGATATCATTCACTATCTTTTCAAGACGATTTGTTTCTCTTAAGATAATCTGCATGAGTTTGTCTTCAGAGGAACCTGGATCTGTATCTTCATGAAGCAATTGAATGGATCCAGATAAAGAGGCCAATGGATTATTGATTTCATGGGCAATACCTGCAATCATTTCGTCCATGGCAGCCATTTTTTCAACACGTTTTAAATGTTCTCGAACCATCTTTAAATCCTGTTTAGCTCCTTTTAACTGCCGTGCCAGAATACCACTTAAAATTGCCACGGCAAAACAGGCAAGAAAAACAATAATGATTCGATAAATAATACGATTTTCATCAACTGAGCCGGAAAGATAAAAATTACCAAGCGAAGGTGTAATAATTTCATAATATTCCAACTCAATTAAAACAGCGTATTGAATACATGAAATTGTGGCAATAATTATACTGCCTTTTTGAAGCAGTAACATGGAAGTATATATGATAACAACAAGATAAAGAAAAGTGAAAATACTGTCATAGCTCCCTGTAACAAAAATAATAATAGTAACAAAAAACGTATCAACAATGGTTTGGAAATAAGCAAGACTCAGTATTGAATTAAATTTATAGAGCCAGATAAAATAGATAATTGAAAGGGATAAAATTCCAGCTGCAATATTATATAGAGACAAAAAAGGTTGTGAAAAAACAAATAAATTTTCGCCTGAAGAAAAGACAATACATGCAATTATTATAATGACAGCAAAAGCAACCCTTGAAATGAGAATCCATTTAATCAGATTGAAAAAATCTGTTTTTTCTCTGAAAAATCTGTTTTGCATTACTTTATGAAATAGCGCCTGCCATTTTAAATACCGGCAGATACATTGCAATAACAAGGCCTCCGACAACAACTCCAAGGAAAACCAGCATAACAGGCTCTATGGCATCTGTCAGGTTCTTAACGGCCTGATCAACTTCGTCATCATAAAAATCAGCAATTTTTTCCATCATTGTATCAAGGGCACCTGTTGATTCTCCAACGGCTATCATGGAACAGACCATGGAAGGGAATACACCACTTTCCAATAATGGATCTGCCATTGATCGTCCTTCACTAATCCCTGTTTTAACATCCAGGATGGCAAATTCCACCATTTTATTTCCTGCTGTTTTTGCCACGATATCAAGGACTTCAAGGATTGACACACCACTTGAAAGCATAGTGCTTGTAGTCCTAGTAAATTTAGCAACAGCTACTTTTCTGATAAGAATACCAACAATGGGGAGTCGCAAAAACATGTCATCCATTAGAATACGACCTTTTGTCGAAGCATACGTTCGTTTGATTAAATAGGATGTTGCAAATATCCCTGCAATAATCCAACCTATATAATCAATTACAAAATCGCTAAGGGCCACTACCAATAGAGTTGGGCCAGGCAGGGATGATCCAAAATCTGCAAACATATCTGCAAAAACAGGAATGACAAAAACCAGGATGATGGCAACGACTACAAAGGCAACAAGCAAAGTAATAGCTGGATAAGTCATGGCTCCTTTAACCTGGCTTTTAAGTCTGGCCATCTTTTCCATATATGCAGAAAGTCTTTGTAAAATAACATCAAGAATACCACCTGCCTCTCCTGCTGCAACCATATTAATAAAAAGCTCATTAAATACTTTTGGAAATTTTTTAAGGGCATCTGCAAATGTTTCACCCGATTCAACAGATTCTTTGACTTTTTTCAGGTTTTTTTTAAATGTTGGATTTTCCTGCTGCGATTGAAGAAGATCAAGACATTGAAGAAGCGGAAGCCCTGCATCTATCATGGTGGAAAATTGCCTGGAAAATATAATTACATCTTTGTCTTTTACTTTGGGTTGAAGAAATTTTATATTTTCAAATATATCCTTTGGTTTTTTCCTAATTTTTGTGGGAGTGATTTTTCTTCTTTCCAGATTCTGCTTTACATGTTCAGGAGTTTGAGCCTCCATTTCACCTTTGACTTTTCTTCCCTTGGGATTTTTCCCCTTCCATTCGTAAATAGTGGGCATTCTCAATCCTTTTTATGGCTAAAAAACTAAATATTAAATACCAAGTCCAAAAAATTTGTAAAATCTAAATAGATGTACTATATAAATTTTGTCACTTGATTACAAGTGCTGATTACAACAGGAGTTAGCTGTTTGAGTAAAAAAATCAAAATTATTAAAACTGACACAATTATAACCAGTCATATCAATGCTGACTTTGATGCTATGGCATCCATGCTGGCTGCTCAGAAATTATATCCTGATTCAATTATTATTTTCCCTGGATCACAGGAAAAAAACCTGAGAGATTTTTTTATAAGCTCAACCTCTTATCTTTTTAATATGGCAGATCCCAAAGCCATTAATTTTTCACAGGTATCAAAACTTGTGCTTGTTGACACAAGGCAAAAAAACAGATTACCCCATGTTGCTGAGATTTTAAACAAAAACAATATTAATATAATAATTTACGACCATCATCCAGCCATGAAAGGTGATGTAAAAGGTTCAATTGAAATAATCAGACAGGTTGGTGCAACCACAACCATATTGAGTGCTCTCTTACAAGAAAAAAATATCCTTCCCAACCCTGAAGAGGCTACTATCATGGCTCTTGGCATATATGAGGACACAGGATCTTTTACTTTTTCTTCAACCACAAAAGAAGACCTTGAGCAGGCTGCTTTTCTTTTATCCTGTGGTGCAAGTTTAAATACAATTACAAGCCTTGTGGTTAAAGAGATCAAATCAGAGCAGGTTACCTGGCTTAATGAATTATTAAATGAAATGACTACTCATAAAATTAATGGTGTTGATATAAATATTTCTGTTATTTCTTCTCCTTCTTATATTACAGACCTTGCTTCCATTGTTCAAAAAATTGTGCGAATGGAAAATCTTGATGTATTTTTTGCCATTGTTTTAATGGATAATAAAATCAATATCATAGCAAGGAACTCTATTCCTGAAGTTGATGTGGGTAAAATTCTTGCCAAATTTAATGGGGGTGGGCATTCATATGCTGCTTCTGCAAAGGTTGACAATAAAACCCTTGCACAGGTTGAAATGATACTTTTGCAGGAACTTCAAAAAAAGATAAAAAAAATTCAAATTGCCGACAATCTCATGTCTGCCCCTGCAATAACCATTGAACCTGGTAAGACCTGTAAAGAAGCAAGCCATATCATGACCCGGTATAATATCAATACACTATTAGTTGTTAATAAAAAAAAAGATTCCTATGAAGGCTATATAACCCGGCAGGTAATAGAAAAAATTTTATATCACAAATTATCTCACCTTGCTGTTAAAGAGTATATGAATTCAGAAGTCAGGTCCATATCATCCAATGCCCATATTTCTCAGATTGAAAATATTATCATTGAAGAGAAAAATAGAATTTTACCGGTTATTGATAATGGCACTATTAAAGGCGTTATTACCCGCACTGACTTTCTCAATTATCTTGTTGAACATAACAATGTGTTTAAAAAGACAGGAACTGAGCTTGGTGTGAAAAAAAATACCAGAACAAGACATATTGAAAATATTCTTTATCAGCGGCTTGATAATCGAATAAAACAGCTTCTCCTGGATATTGGTAAAACAGGCAGTGACCTGGGATTTCATATGTTTGTTGTGGGAGGATTTGTGAGAGATTTTCTGTTGAACAGACAAAATGATGATATTGATATTGTTGTTGAAGGTGATGGAATTGAGTTTGCAAAACTTTATGCTAAAAAGCAGGGTTGCAGAGTCAATACCCATAAAAAATTTGGCACAGCAGTTATTATTTTTGACGATCATTTTAAAGTTGATGTGGCCTCTGCAAGGCTGGAATATTATCAAACACCGGCTGCCCTGCCCATTGTTGAAAAGAGCTCTATTAAACTTGATCTTGCAAGAAGGGATTTTACCATTAATACCCTTGCAATAAGTCTTAATCCTGAAAGTTTTGGTACAATGGTGGACTATTTTGGAGCCAATAGAGATTTAAAAGATAAAACCATACGAATTATACACAATTTAAGCTTTGTGGAAGACCCTACACGAATATTTCGAGCCATTAAATTTTCAAACCGCTTTGGATTTAAAATTGGAAAAGTTACATCCAATCTAATTAAAAATGCAATTAAAATAGATTGCTTTAAAAATTTAAGCGGACTGCGTGTTTTATCTGAACTTAAACAGATATTTGAAGAAGAAAACCCAATTCCTGCCATTAAAATGATGGAAGCCTATGGCCTGGAAAAAGTTCTTCATAAAACTTTTCACTTTATACCCAATACTTATCTATTGCTTGAATCTGTAAATAAAATATTGTCCTGGCATGACCTTTTATATGTTAATGAACAATATCCAAGATGGGCTGTCTATTTTATGGCACTTTTAAATCGATGTTCCTATAAAGTTTGTGAACAAATCTGCACAAGGCTTAACATGCCGTTAAAAGAAAGCAGTATTCTCTTAGAAAAAAGATTAAAAGCAGAAAAACAGCTTGCTGTCATAGAAAACTCATCAGATTACTCAATACAGGATCTTTACTGGGCTCTTATTAATTTTAAAACAGAATATATTTTATATATGATGGCCCTTGCAAAGGATGAAAACACTAAAAAAGCCATCTCCTGGTTTTATACCCATCAAAGAGATGTCAAACCATATATTCAGGGAAGGGATTTGTTGGAAATTGGATTAAAACCAGGAAATCTTTTTGGAAAAATTTTAGATACAGTCTTAAATGAAAAATTAGATGGGAAATTAAAAACAAAAAAACAGGAAATTAAATTTGTAATTAATTTTGCAAAAAAGAACAAACTTATATGACCCTATTACGACTCTATGACGGCTCTATGACAACCCGTTCCAGAATATTTGCTTTACGTTCGCTGGATGGCCATTGCAACAAGTTCTAAGATTTCCTTCACTAACCGCTGAAACTCGCTGCGCTCAAACAATCAGCGGTCTTAACGCTTTGGTCATCAAGAACTTCTAAGCAAAGATCCAAAACGCTCTCTTAAAAGCAAATACCCTTCCACTGGATATTATAGCAAATTTTTAATATATTCCTTTCACGCTGCTAAATCTTCAAGTAAGAGCACCAGGAAAAAAGCAAGGCTTTTTTTAAAACATTTTTAAGACCATACTCCACCTATCCGATTTCTATCGGTTTTTAAAATTGCATAAAACCGATTTGATTTTTAAAATCATAAATTTTCAAAATTTAGCAGTACCGGTGGAAGCCCATGCCCATAATGTCCAATTTTGACAAACTGGTATACAAGATCTCTTAGAATAAATTTAAGGATCAAAGCACCTTGGAGCCATAATAATTATTGGAGCGGACATGGTAAGCATTCTTACTTGAGCCGTCATTGCATCCGATATATCCAGAGCAATGCGACAGTTGAATAATAGCCATCCTGTCCGCAAAATTTATCAAACCTTAAATTGAAAAAATTAAACCAATTTGTGTTTATTTCATAGCTTGAGTTCTATTCCATAAAGCTCCTGTATAATGTTGTGCCACTGACCTAAAG
Source organism: uncultured Desulfobacula sp. (assembly GCA_964646305.1). GTDB lineage: Bacteria > Desulfobacterota > Desulfobacteria > Desulfobacterales > Desulfobacteraceae > Desulfobacula. The sequence goes on from CAZYDL010000113.1 coordinate 7,771, forward strand.
GCATGTCTTTATCAAATGCAATATCCAAAGAGCTTGCCTTATGCCATTTTTCACGAAGTTTAGGCCATGCCATTAAATAATATGCTGCCCGTTCTTTCATATTGACCTTTGTGCATCGCAATTTTTTCGGCAGGTAAGTCTGATAAGTTCGCATCAAGCCCATTGCCATACGCAGATATCTTCTAGCCATTCCAAAATCTGCATGTTGTCCTTGAGCATCGCGCCTCTTGTAATCCGACATTAAATCTTCCGGCCCATGTAAACCCATATGGGAGGCTGATTGGACAACATAATCCTTCAAGATACGGTTGCAGCGTTTCCCTACCTTTTTAATTTTAGGTTTTCCCTGGATACCCCCGGTTTGTTTGACCTTTGGAATGATACCAGAATATGAGACTATATTGCCCAAAGATTTCTGCTTACTTGGATTTCCGATTTCTGCACATACACCTGCGGCTAAAACAATCCCAATACCCTGGATACTGGTTAAAAAAGCTCCTTGGGTTTGGGCTAAATTATGAGCAATTTCCGTATATAATTGTTGAATGCTTTCTTGCAAACAGGTAAAGAGTTTGATTTGTTGTTTCAATGAAATTTGTAAAGTTGCAATATGTTGTTCTGGCGGTTTAAGAGCCTGGGCAGCTAACTTCTGAAGCTTTTTAACACAATGATCGGATCTTTGTACTCCCTGACGGCTAAGTAATTTGATTAATGTAGGGCCTTGACGCCTATGAATTTGAGGTGCGCTGAATCGATCTTCCATTAATAATAAAGAACATTTTGAAAATGGAGCAATTCCACTCTTATTTTCGTTTAAAAAATCAGGAAAAATTCGATCCACGGTGGTATGAATTCTATTTTTTATTCCAGTTGCCATTTTAACAAGTTTACGTCTTTGTCGGACAAGCATCCGCAAATCCAAATATATACCAGATTGAGCGGGAGAACAGTTCCCTCTACAATTAAGAAGCATTTTGCTGATCCCCAATAAATCCAGACAATCTGTGCTTGCCTGTATATTTTCACGATAGGTTTTTGCATCATGAGCATTTACCCCTGCAACCAGCCAGTTATCTGAGCGTAAAGCTGTGATAAAATTATCAGCATAAGATCCACAATCTTCACCTCCAAATAAAACATGTTGAAGATTGATTCCATGATGACGACAAGATTTTGTGACTTGGTCAACAAGATAATGTTTACCATCCAGTGAATTTTTTATTGAGAATGGTTTGCGGATAATTTTTCCATTACCATTGCAGAACAAGACCATATGATCTTTTTTTGCATAATCCATTGAAATACACATCACTTTGGATCTGTCCTTTGCCATTTCGAACAAGGTAAGGATTTCTTGACTTTGATTCTGAAAAATGTTTTTCTTTTTCATAGTGAAGCTCCTTATAAAAATTTCACTGCTTTATTGCAGATGAATCTTTAAAACATACCACTATTTTAGATGGTACATTATATTTATGGGGAGCTTCACCCTTTAAAAAAAAATATTCTGTATTCAGCTTAAAATATGTTAAAAAAATGAAAATGTTTACCCCAGAATAATTGAGCCATGAATGTGTGTGAATGAGCTTGAAAAACTCTCACAAATTCACAACATCAATTATTCTGAAAGGTACCAGGTCGTGTGAGGGACGAACCACGACCTTATCCAGTGGTTGGACAAGCCCTGCAAAATTTACGTTGTGGCCTATATATAAGAAAATATCTTTTTTCGAGTATGGAGAGAACGTTGCGCCTTCAGAAGAATAGTCAAGTTCAAGGCGCACGGGTGCATTAACCTGAAAACAGGTTTAAAAAAAATTAATTATTTCATGACCTGAAGGTTACGCGTAATTTCAATTTCCTCCTCTGTTAAAATGCACTACAGTTTTTTGCCATAAAAAGAATTATCCAGATTTTTCTCCTGTGTAACGAAATCCAAAAATAATCATGGGTGATTTACAGGACGGGCATTTAAAAACAGGCCTTGGTCGTTGTTCAATTTCTTTAATTTTAACATATAAAATCAATTGAACCAGAAAGAGCAGTTTCTTCGCATTACTATGAAGAAATCCATAGTCTCTGACTCTTCGAAATCCTTTGGGGAGGACATGCTGCAGGAGCAGGCTTAAGAAGTCCTCCCCTTTAAGGCTTCTAAATTGTGTTGTACCGGTTTTGCTTTCAGTATACTTAAAAGTCACCACGCCATTATGATCAGAAATGATATTTTTTTCGCTGATAACACCGCGGTATAAATAACGGGATAAGTATTTAATCGCAGTTATTCCTTTTCCTGCATGGGAGCAGTCAACCACCCATTCTTTAGGAACCTGTCTGGAAATGGTAAGTTCAGATTCATTCAGTG
>CAZYDL010000114.1:0-10126 GCA_964646305.1 uncultured Desulfobacula sp.
CATGAAAAAGGACATTCCACACAAAGACCTTGTACAGATTGTTACAATTGAGAAAAAAAAGATGAACATGTAGATTATTTGCCCACTCCCATATCTGCAAACTGCCTTGCAAGACTGTCGCGCTCATACACAATTTCAACCCTTCTATTCAAAGCTCTTCCCCTTGCAGTATCATTGGTAGCCACGGGATGAAAATTTGCATATCCTTCTGCTGAGACATATTGAGGCGGCACTCCATTTGCGATCAATAAGCGTACAACAGTTGATGCCCTGGCACTTGAAAGCTCCCAGTTTGAAGGAAACATGGTTGATGAAATGGGCGAGCTGTCTGTATGTCCTTTTATTTTAACATGGTATGCAAGTTTGGAAAGTACAGCAGCAACCTTTTTTAAAATATCCCTGCCCTTTGCAGAAAGATTTGTCCCTCCCTGTGCAAATAATAAAAGGTCAGACATGGTTATAACCACACCATCTTCAGTTTTTGTCACACTTACTTCTCCGCCAAGCTTGTTAAACAAGACAAGCTCCCGAACTTCAGAAACAATATCTTCCAACTCTTTTTCTATCATGGCACCGAGTTCATCAATCTGCTGATTTTCCGTGGGGGGCTCGGAAGGGACAGCATGCATGGTAAGACCTTCTCTTGTACCGGATTCTGGTACTGCCTGGGCTCCCAGGGCAGTTCTTAAAGATTGAACAAGTTCTTTATAGGTCTCCTGCTGTGTGGTACTCATGGCAAAAAGAAGAACAAAAAAGCACATTAAAAGAGTAACCAGATCAGCAAAGGTAGCCATCCATGCAGGTGCACCTGCCTTGGGGCATTTCACATCCTGTGCCGGAGGGTTAGGTAACCCTGCCTCTTCTTCTGCTTGAACTGCTTCTTCAGCCATTTTTCATTCTCTCATAACTTTCATATTTTACGCGTGCCCTTCACAGGTTATTGCTGGCAAAGACAATTATTAAAAAATACCTTGTGCACTTATTTCTTTTTATCCTCTTTTTTCTCACCCATATAAATATTGAGTTTATCTTCCATGAGTTTGGGATGCTCTCCTTCTCTTATGGAAATAATCCCTTCATAAATTATATTCATATTGATTATCTCTTCTTCATTTCTACCACTTAATTTATCTGACATGGGAATAAAAAACAGGTTTGCCATTACAGCTCCATAAAATGTTGTAATCATGGCAACAGCCATTTTAGGACCAATTGACGATGGATCATCTAAGTTGGCAAGCATCTGCACAAGCCCTATCAATGTGCCTATCATTCCAAAGGCGGGAGCATATGCCCCCATACTGGCCAGCAGATCAGAACCTGTATCAAGAGCTTTTTTAGTTAATTCCATCTTTTTTTGCATTATTGCTGCAATATCTGCTGTTTTAACTCCATCAACTGTCATCTGCAAAGCCTGGGCAAGATAGGGGTCACTTGTATTGGCAATATCTCCTTCAATGGAAAGAAGTCCACCTTTTCTTGCTTTATTGGATGTTTCCACCAAATTGGCAATAATTGTTTCCGCAGGTTCAAGCTTGAAAATAAAAATTTTCATTGCTGCTTTAAACACACCAAGAAAATCTCCAAGGGGGTAACCAATCATTGTGGCAGCCACTGTTCCTCCAAGAACAATTACTATGGAAGGAATATTAATAAACGCCACGATACTGCCGCCAAGCAGTATGGTACCAATAACAAATCCCATGCCTGAAACAACACCAATAATCGAGGATATATCCATATTCTTACACCCTTATGTAAACGATTTCATTAACAGGATATTCCCTGTTATAATTTTTGATTTTATCAATAGCTTCCCCTGTAAGTAAAGTGTTTACAGAAAAAAGTTTAGTGCCTGTATTTGTAAAAAGAGCAGTTCCCAGAGTCATGCCTGGCTCAAGTTGATGAACTCCCACACCCCTTACCTTGTATGCGTCAGATCCCATGTGAATAACTGCATATTTTTCAAGCAGAGCCACAATATTGGGGTCAAGCCTTGCACTGGAAAATTTTTCCAGCTGTTTTAAAAACAGATCCAGAGATGACAGATCAATCTCATCGTACAAAGTGTCAAAAACATCAGCTCCAGCAAGAATCCTTGATAGCAAAGGAATAGATCCTCGTTTCAAACCATGGGGAGTACCTGTACCATCTGAGTTTTCATTTAAACTGCGAATAATTTTTGCACAATTTTCAAATCCACTGCAATGAGAAAGAAGATCAGCTCCCTTGACCGAATATTGAATAAAAAAATCTTTTTCATAATCAGAAAGCATTTCTTCAGGCTTTTGCAATATATTTTCCGGGACAAATAAAAGCCCAACTTCATGCAACATAGCAGCTTTTCTTAGATCTTCCAACTTTTTTTCATCAAAGCCAAGCCCGGTTGCAACAAAATTGGCAATATGTGCAACCCGTTCACCATGCCCTCTGTTTGTTTCAATTCTTGTCATGATTAAATTGGAGAGGACTTTTGCAAACCCATTAATATTATCCACAAGACTGTTTTTTATTGTTTTTATCTCTTTTTTTATTCGCTTTCGCTCACGTGTCATCTGATCAAGTTGTTTAAACGCATTGTTCAGTGTTGTACGCTCTTCAAAAAGCTCAATTTTTGCCTTTTTTAATTCTGCTTTAAATTTATCAAGATATTCAAAGGATTTTTTAAGTTTTCTTTTTTGATCGGCAAGTTCAGAGCCATGGGATTCAAGTCGTTTATTTTTTTTTTGCTCACTCTGAGTAATCATTCATCCACCATTCATCCCAGTCAGTCTCCATTATGCTTTGAGCAATCTTCCTGCCAATATCTGTTTTAAGCCTGTTAAGAACATGTGGCAACCATTTTTCAGGGCCCTTTGCACCTGTATCTTTATTTTTTTTTAACTCCAGAATAAAAGATATCTGATCAGCATCCTGAGCCAATTTGGCTTCCATGGTTTCTCCTGAATTAAACTCCTCCAAAAGAATTTTAATATCATTACCAAAGGTCAGAGATTTTATCAAATGGGAAATTGCTTTTTCCTCATCTATATTTGAATATTTTTTTTGTACATAATTAAAATCCCCTGTTCTTGCTTCGGCAATATCATGAACCAAAGCCATGGTAACAAGTTTCTCACAATCTATGGTATGGTCTAATTTGGCCATGGTAAAACAGATAAAAGCCGTCATAAAGCTGTGTTCAGCAATACTTTCCCTGCCTGATCCAAGGAAAGCATAACCAGATCTGGTAATCTCTTTTAATATTCTTACTTCAAATAACAGATTTGCAATGTGTTTCATTTTTATTCAAAACCCGTGATAATCACAACATTTAACAACATTTCTTGACTTTTTATAGAACAAGAGTTTAAATAAAGTCAAGAAATCAAGATTAAACAAAAGCAAATCAGGAGGAAATATGCTCAACCATAAAATAAGAATTGTAGTATCGACCCTGATTTTTTTAGGGTTTGCGGTTTGTTCTACAGGGTTTGCCCAAGATAATGTTATCAAAAAAAATAATATAGAATTTATCCCAGGCCAGGACTCTGGGTTTTTTTATACCATAAAAAAGGGGGATACTTTGTGGGATCTCTCCCAGAAATTTTACAATTCCCAATGGGACTGGCCAGGCCTGTGGGAAATGAATGATGATATAAAAAATCCCCACTGGATATATCCCGGGAAAAAAATCAGAATTTTTTTAAAGGGAAAATCTACACTTAAACCAATAATTGTAAAAGTAAAAAAACTTAAAAAAACAAAAACCCCTGTTAAAATTAAAACATCCTTTTCCTATGCCCAGATGGATCATGCAGGATTTATCAAAAAAACAACACAGAAATCTCTTGGGTCTGTAATTAAGGAAAAAGAAAACAACATGATGATGTCAGCCAATGACACTATCTATATAAAACCATCTAACACAGGTACACTGATTCCAGGCAGGACATACCAGATTTTCACCACGGAAAATGTTATAAGTAAAATCAATAATCAAACATTTACAGGAATCAAACACCTGATTAAAGCTCGAATTAAGATCCTTGAGCATAAAACTACCTATGTCACGGCATTGATTACTGAAGGTTACAGAGCTGTGGGTAAAGGTGATATGGTCATGGAATATTATAAGCGTGATTCCATTTTAATAGTTGACGATAACCCTGATTCCATTGATGCATCAATTATATGCTCTGAAAATAATAATATGATGATTAATGATTATACAATTGCATTTATTGACCTTGGAAAAGCTAATGTTAAGCCAGGGCAGATATACTCCATCCTGAGAAAAAATAAGATTGTGGATGACACTAAATGGCCCAAGAAAAAAAAGAAAACCTTAATGGAACTTGAAAACCTTGAATCAGGCAAATTGATTGTGCTTCATACTGAGGATACTGCGTCAACTATTATGATTTTATCTTCAAAATATGCAATCCATCCAAATGATATAGTAAATTAAAGACAATCTGTGGTGTTTAATTCTTAATAAAAAATCTTTACCTTTATTAAGAATTAAATATTAAAAATTTATATTATTGCTCCCAGGTTACCCTTAGGATTTCCTGATAGGTTGTCTGCCCCTGGAGCATCTTTTTTATACCATTCTGCCGTAAAAGGACAAGGCCCTCCTGCATTGCTTGTTTTCTTAATTCTTCCAGGCTTGTATCTGCAGTGGTTAACCTTTTTAAAGAATCTGAATAAGGCATGATTTCATATATTCCGGTTCGCCCTTTATAACCGGTTTTTCTGCATTTTACACACCCTTTTCCATGTTTAAGCTTTACCACACCATGGGTTTTGATTTTAAGTCCAAGGCTGATAAGCTCTTTGGCATCCATTTCAAATTCCTGGGCACAGTCAGGACAGATTTTTCTGACAAGCCTTTGTGCCACAATACCATTTAAGGAGGAGTGTATAAGGTATGGAGGAATTCCTAAATCAAGCAGCCTGAAGATGGTGGAGGCAGCATCATTTGTATGGAGTGTTGAAAGCACCAGATGGCCTGTCAATGCAGCCTGTACTGCTGCCTGGGCTGTTTCAAGATCTCTTATTTCACCAACCATGATGATATCAGGGTCCTGGCGCATTATATTTCTCAGCACAGAGCCGAATGTAACATCAATGGCTGGTTGTGCTGCAATCTGATTAAACTGCTCATGTATCATCTCTATTGGATCTTCAATGGTTGTAATATTAACTTTTGGTGAAGAGAGCATTCTTAAAGTTGAATATAAAGTCGTTGATTTCCCAGAGCCTGTGGGTCCTGTTACAAGAATAATTCCAAAGGGCATGGCAACCAGGTTTTTATATCTTTTAAAATCAGCAGATGTAAACCCCAGGCTTTCAAGATCCTGAAAAAGGACATCAGGGTCCATTATCCTTAGAACAACCTTTTCACCAAATGCAACGGGAATGGTGGAAACCCTGATTTCAACCTCGGTTTTATCTTTTTTCATCTTAATACGGCCATCCTGGGGCCTTCTTTTTTCAGCCATATCCAAACTTGAAAGGGTTTTAATTCTTGAAACCACAGCATTATGCAATTGTTTAGGAAGCTTATACACAGTGTTGAGGACTCCATCAATTCGCATCCTGACAAGACAGATATTCCGCTTTGGCTCAATATGAATATCACTTGCTTTTTGATCAAAGGAATAACTGAACAGATGATTGACAGCATTGACAATATGCTGATCTGTGGAAGGAAGATCACCCATGGATTTCAAACTTACAAATTGTTCCAGATTGCCAATATCAATACCTTTTGTTGAAAAAAGATCTTCAGCAGCTGAAATGGAGTAGCGAAAACCAAAAAACTCATTGATAAATTTTTTAATATCAGATTTTGTACTTATAACAGGCTTTACTTTGAGTTTTGATACCATTTCAACATCGTGGATAGCCTCATAATTAAACGGATCAGGTGTGGCAACAATCAATTTACCTTCTTCGATCATTAATGGCAGTAATAGATGTTTTGCAGCAAAGGATTTGGATATTGTCCCTGTTACAAGATTAAGTTCGAGTTTTAAAGGATCAATTTTTTTATATGGAATTTTCCAGGCATGGGCCAAAGTTTTATAAATCAAATCCTCATCAATTTTTTTTGACGGCTCATCTTTTCTCTTAATTTTCAAGTATAAAACAATATCAATAAATGGAATCAAGGCTGCCTGATTATCCATTGGCAGGTCCTTGGTTTTTTCCCCAAGTTGTTTTAAAAGGATATCTCTAACCCTGTTCTCTTTTTTTAAGATTTCCTGGGCCTGTTCCCTGGAAATCAATCCTGCTGTCAAAAGTATTTTACAGATATTTTGTGATGAAAATCTTTTATGATATTGACTATTCATATGAATTTTCCCTGAAAATTTTTAGTTTTATTAATTAATTATTATTGATAGCATATAAATACCAAAAAACCATAAGCTTTTTATTAAATAATCATCAAAAAGTGTATACTGTTTTTCCAATGGCTGCTTTAGGGGTTGCACAAAAACAGATTGGAGATTATGCTATCAAGATAGCCTGCCTATACCCAGGGCAAGAAAATTGCCTCCAACAACAAGCAGTAAGCCTGTGGTTCCTAAAAGGGTCCAGGAATACCCTTCAAAAAATGATGACAAAATCAAGGCCACCACTGGAACAACCATGATTGCATATGCTGCTTTGTCAGCTCCAATGGAACCTATAAGGGTCAAGTAGCTTCCAAAGGCTATGATGGATCCGAAAATAGCTAAATAAAAAAGTGAGACTATATAGGAAACAGAAGCCGTAAAAGTAAATGCTTTGCCTGATACAATGGCAATCATTGCAAGAAAAATAGTCCCATAGCCCATTCCAAATGCATTTGCCTGAATTACCGGGATATTTTTTTTTGTATTTCTTGCAGAAACAATATTGCCAAAGGAAGCCAGAAGAACACTTATAAACACAATAAAAAGCCCAAATGCTCCTTTGTCCGACATGTCAAAGGATTCTATTTCAGGAAGGAATATCATCACAATACCGACTATACCGATCATGGCCCCGGCAATCATTCTCTTTTCAACTGCAGTTCCAAGGAAAAAAGCTCCATTGGCAATATTCATAAACACAATTGAAGAAAACATGACTGCCACAACACCGCTTGTAACATATAGTTCAGCCACGTAAACAAACCAGTAATTAATAGAAAACAGCAAGATACCCAAAAGAGCCATAAAAGAATGCTCTTTTGGAGAAAACTTCAGATTAAGTCCTTTAACATAACAAAAAAGAATCAACAGGGCCGATGCAAGTCCAAATCTATAAATAACTGATACCATGGGGTCTACAAAACCAAGTTGATATTTAATTGCAAGAAAAGTTGATCCCCAGACGACAATGGTGATGATATAGAGTATAATATTTTTCATTTATCTTATTATTTGAGTGTTTGTGATTTAAGGAAAATTTCTTCAACCATTTCTTCATACCTGATAATTGAAGTGGATTTTAAAATATTTTTCAAAGGTTTTTTACAATCTTTAAAACAGCCGGGGCCAAGATAGTTCCAGAATCCTTTCATTCTGCCAATTAAATGGCCGGGTCCAGCAAATATTTTTTTATAGTTTTCAAAAAGATCATCGTGAAAATGTCTAAGTCGTTCCATGGGATCTTGATTTATACCCATATTTTTTATTGCTTCTGCAAGCAAGGGGTTGGATAGAAGTCCTCGCCCAATCATGAAACGCTGGATGGATGGGAATTTTTTCTGGACGATGGAAAAGGATTTTTTATCCATGATATCCCCATTGTAAACTACTTTGTGAGAAGTATGTAATATGGCTTGACCAAAGGTATCATGATCTGATGAACCTTCATACATCTGTATTCCTGTTCTTGGATGAATAATGATTTCATCAAGGGGATATTTATCAAGAACAGGTAAAAGCTTGAAAATTTCATGTTCTGATTTCCTGCCCAATCTTAATTTTATGGATAAAGAGTTGGAAATTCTCGGTATAACTATGTCAAGGAAAGCATCAATTTTTTCAGGATACATTAAAAGCCCTGATCCTTTCATTTTTTTTGCAATCTTTGAGTGGGGGCATCCAAGATTCCAGTTAATTTTTTTATGTCCCATATTATAAAGGTGATCAGCAAGAAAAATAAAATCTTCCGGGATATTTCCAAGAATTTGAGGTGTTGCAAAAATTTTTTTATTATTTTGAGGATTTACATCCTTGAGTCTTGAAGGCTTTAAGCGTTTTTGCCCCATGGTTGAAATAAAGGGGGCTATGGCCTCATCCACGCCAAAAAAATGATCAGAAAACACATTACGATATGTCACATCGGTAAATCCCTGGAGAGGAGCAAGTATTATGGTTATATTATTATTTTTCATTATGTTTTTACCAACAAAAATATAAAAAACTTTGACAAATGTTCACTAGATAAACTATACAATCAGGTATTTTGGTTCCAAAGATTTTGGTCAAGGTTATAATTGAGATTCAAATAGATTGCAAGGAGTGTTGCATGGTATGAAAGAAATTTTCCAAGAAATTATTAAAATCAATACAATGGAAGACACCCCAGGAAAAGAAGAGTGTGCCAGAGATTTATTTGATAGATTAAACACCATGGAATTACCCCAATATTTCAACTGGGCTGCTGACATATTTGAAGAAATTCATGTCAAGGAAAACCCTGACAAAAAAGCTTTGATCTGGACAGACCTTGATACACTTGAAACCAAAACTTTTTCTTATAAAACACTGTCTGAAAAAGCAAACCAGTTGATCAACCTGACCTTAAAGTCTGGAATTGCAAAAGGGGATAATTTTTATATGATGAGCCCCATCCTGCCAGAGAACTGGTTTGCAAGTCTTGCCTGTATAAAGGCCGGCATAATCAATGTCCCAACAGCAACTACAATGACTCAACGAGAGCTGGAATTCCGATTTGAAACCTATGCTCCTAAAGTAATCATGGCAGATGCTGATTCTGCTGATTTGATTGATAACGCTTTAAAAGAGATAAATATTGAACCAAAACTTAAACTTGTTATAGGGCAAAAACCAGGCTGGACATCCTTTGATATGATTCAAAATGAATCCATGGAAGCCAACAAAGCAGATACAAAATCCAAGGATACTCTTTTCTGCTTTTTTACTTCAGGAACAACAGGGCTTCCAAAACGGGTTGGCCATACAGCAGTATCATACCCTGTGGGTCATTTGTCAACGACTCTCATGGTTGGCTTAAAACCCAATGATATCCATAATAATCTCAGTGCACCAGGGTGGTCGAAATGGGCATGGTCCAGCTTTTTTGCCCCCTTTAATGTCGGGGCTGCAACAACAGGATTTAAGTTTTCAGTTTTAGATGGTGAACAATATCTTGATGCAGTATCAAGCCATGAAATAACAAGCTTTTGTGCTCCGCCCACGGCCTGGAGAATGTTTGTTAATATGAATCTTGACTCCTTTGATTTCCCCTGCCTTAAACAATCCATCAGTGCTGGTGAACCTCTTAATTCAGAGGTAATTAAAAAATGGCAGCAATACACCAAAACTCAAATCAGGGATTATTACGGCCAGACTGAATCCACTGCCATGATAGGCAATCCACCATGGATAAAAGACAAAATGAAACCCGGCTCATTTGGATTTCCCTCTTTTATGTATGACATGGCCATTACAGACAATGAAGGCAATGAAATCACCAAGCCTGACCAGCCTGGACATATTGTTGTCAAACTTGATAGATGGCGTCCTATTGGACTCTTTTCCGAATATATTGGCAGTCCTGAAAAAATGGATTCTGTTTTTGTGGACAATTATTATTATACCGGAGACAGGGCATCTTTTGACAAAGATGGATATTGGTGGTTTGTGGGTAGAGCCGATGATGTCATTAAATCATCTGATTACAGAATTGGTCCCTTTGAAGTTGAAAGCGCTCTTTTGGAGCATGTAGCTGTAACAGAAGTTGCAGTAATTGGTGCGCCTGATCCCAAACGGTATCAGCTTGTCAAAGCCTATGTAATTTTAAATCAAGCAGTTAAACCCTCAAAAGAGCTGGCTTTGGAACTTTTTAAACATACCATGACCATTTTACCTAAATTTAAAATACCAAGAATCCTTGAGTTTGTTCCAGAAGTTCCAAAAAC